>JBGSTR010000536.1:0-12948 GCA_041736365.1 Chromatiaceae bacterium
TGGGGGTGGCGGTCGCCCACAACGGTGGCGCGGCCCTGCTGTTGCTCGCGCTGGTGACGCTCCTGCACTTGTTGAACCCGCCGCTTCGGGAACCAATGTCTACCCGATCGGCGCAACAGGAACTACTCGCGGATAATCCCCGGTGAGCAGAAACAACTCTTCAAGCCCGGGCGATCGGGCGACCCTGCTGATCGGTTCGATCGTGGCCGTGGTGGCGGTGGTGGCCGGCGTCTGGCTAGGCGCATCCGCCTTCCGCGACGCCTGGCAGCCGCCGGGGCAGCCCGAGCTGCAACAGGGCACGCTGCTAACCGAGCCGCGAGCGCTGGCGGCATTCGAGCTGACGGATCAAGACGGCAAGGAATTCGGGCTCGAGCGGTTGCGCGGGCATTGGACCTTCGTCAGTTTCGGCTACACCTCTTGTCCGGATGTCTGTCCGATGACGCTCGCTACACTCGGATCGGTTGAGCGCACGCTCGACGCCGAGGGCGACCGCAAGGATCCGCTTCCGGAGCTCCTGTTCGTATCCGTCGACCCGGCGCGCGATACCCCTCGGAAACTTGGTCCCTACGTTCGCTACTTCAGTCCGCGACTCACCGGGGCTACCGGAAGCGACGAGCAGCTGCGGGCACTTACCGCCCAGCTCGGGGTCATGTACGCGAAGGTCGCGGGCGAGGACACCGCGCTCGGCTATCTGGTCGATCACTCCGCGTCGATCCTCCTGATCGATCCGCAGGGCTGTCTCGCGGCGGTGTTCAGCACCCCACACGATGCCCGCGGAATCGCCGCGGACTTTCTTTCCATAACCCAACATCACCCATCCTGACTAAAACGACTTGGAGGATTTCCAATGGCTCATGCCGCAGTTTCCACTCATCATCCGCATGCCGTTCCGCCGAGGGTCAACGAGATCACCCTTGAAAGCCCCTGGGAGTGGCTCAGCAAGGGATGGAACGATATTAAGCGAGCGCCCAAGTTCAGCCTGACCTACGGCGCGGTGTTCATGCTGATCAGCGTCGCGATGACCCTGGGGTTGCTCTACGGGCAGCTGTTCTTCATCGTCCCCGCCCTGGCGGCCGGGTTCTTCCTGGTTGCCCCGATGCTCGGGATCGGCCTGTACCAGATCAGCGAGAATCTGGAGGAAGGAAAGGGAGTGGAATATTGCCAGGCACTGAAGGCCTGGAATCGCAATCACGTGCAGCTCGGGGCGATGGCCCTGGTGTTGGTAATGGTGCTGCTGGTTTGGATGCTGCTGGGGCTCTTGGTCTTTGCGCTGACCTTTCACAACCCGGTGCCGACCTGGGAGAACTTCGTCCCCCAAGTGTTCCTCTCCGGTGAGAACAATCTGTTTCTAATCACCGGGATTGTCGTCGGCGGGATTGTCGCCGGCTTCACCTACTGCATCAGCGCCATCACCGTGCCCATGTTGATGGATCGGCCGGTTGACGTCGTCACCGCGATGCGAACCAGCGTGGAGGCGGTGAAAAAGAACTGGCAGCCGATGATCCTGTGGGCCGCGTTGATTGTGATGTTCGTCGGCATCGGCATCCTGACCTACTACGTCGGTCTGATCATCGCCATGCCGCTGGTCGGTCACGCGACCTGGCACGCCTATCGGGATCTGGTGCCCCAAGACTAGTGGGCGCGCTCATACATTCGAAGAATCCAGCTGCTGGGGTGGCGGTGGGCTCGGCGGACGCAGGGGCTCGACGATGAGCCCTAGCGCCCGCGTCGTCACGCTCATCCTATTCCTGATCGGGGCGATCGCGGTTTGGTCCAAGCTGCACGGCCTGGATGACGACGATTTCGCCCCCCAGCGGGTGCCGGTCGGCGAGCACCCGGCGTTCAAGCAATAGCGGTCCTTGGCGTCGGCCGCACTGAGGAGACGCTGATCGGCGCGACCTTTTTTCGGTACCCCGTTGGCCCCTATCTCGTCACGTCCGGTACGTTGGTGAGCTCCATCTTGAAGCCGGATTTGCTCGCCGCGAATGGGATGACGCGTTCGAGTGCGTGGAGCATCGTGCCGTCATAAGGCACGGGCTCCCGTGGATAATCGTCCCAGTCGAGCTCCAGCTCGAACAATGGGGCCAAGGCCTCTACTCTGGCCCAAAACATGGTCCCGACCGGGAACCGGAAATGCCTGTCGGGCAAGTTGGCGATCCCAAGCCGCTGCGCCAACTTCTCCGCCTCGTCCCGGTTCTCTCCCCAGTCGACAATGTTGGGCTCGTCCGGAAAGACGAGGCCGACTTTGTCGTCCGCGGCCATCCGTTGGATGATGCGGGTCGCCATGGGTTGGCGACCGCCGATGAGGTTTTCGAGTAGGAAGCGCAGCCAGGTTTCGCCCATGGTCGCGTCTTTCACATCCGCGGTCTTTTTGGTGTGGACATGACCGACGAGGTCGTACCGGTCGCGAAGCAGGGCGCGATATCCGGTGAGCAGGGGTCCGATGTCGCGCCCTCGGTTCGGCACGATGTCGAGCGAGGCCGCCCTCAGGCCGAAACGCCTGAGAAGTCCGTCGACCTCGTCGGCGGCCGAGCGTGTGGCAACACTTACGAGCAAGTCGAGTTGCAGATTCTGGCCCTTCAGGCGCTCTAGAATGTCGTTCAGGAGCTCGGGGTAATAGGCATGAATATGCAGCGCCGTACGAGGGTGGGGGGCGTCTACGGTATTCGCTCGCGTCGAATCAATGAGATCGCAGAGCCAAGGGC
The DNA here is from genome assembly GCA_041736365.1 of Chromatiaceae bacterium. Lineage (GTDB taxonomy): Bacteria > Pseudomonadota > Gammaproteobacteria > Chromatiales > Chromatiaceae > JBGSTR01. Next base: position 2,706 of record JBGSTR010000536.1, read on the forward strand.
CGCGGGGACGGCCGGCTTCAATGAAGTGGGCAAACGGATCGCGATGCTCTGCTGAAAGACCCAACGCCTCCTGGTAGATGCCCGGATGGAAGCCCGGGAAAGGTTTGCGTTCGCCCACCCCTGTCGCCCATGAGCGTACGTATCGCCGAACCACCTCGGTCCGTGCCGCATCTGCCCAGTCTGGATGAGGGAAGAAGTCCATTCGCAGATCATTGGCGCCGGCGATGGTCTCGCAATCCCGTCTCTCCTGCTCCTGGTCGCTCGCGGCATGCAGCGCAAGTCGCTCCAGGGATTGGAAATAGGTTTCCATATCGAAAAGCTTGGCACCCAGGGCTCTTGACTCATTGCCGATTCGAAGCCGAAGGACTGGGTCATCCATGAGTCGGACGAGTCGTTGGGCGGCCTCGTCGATATCGAGGTACGGCGCGACGCAAGGCTCGGCTAGACCGCCCCCGCGCAACGCGTCCGCGATACCTGTCGTCCGATCGAAGCAGACCACGGGAATCCGACATGCCATGGCCTCGATTGCCACGTTCGGCAACGGGTCGAGCCGGGAGCTGAGGAACAGGAGGTCGGCCAGCTCAAAGGCGGTCTCGATATGGACCAGCTCACCGACGAACGACACGAGCTCGGAGAGGTTCGAGCGCGCTATCTGATCCTGAAGATAAACGGAGTAAGTGGCGTCGTGCTCGGGATCGAAACCATGACCGGCCCAGACGAAGCGAAACGGGCTGCGCGGAGAAAGCTCTCGAACCCTTGCGGCGCACGCCAAGAAGAGATCCGCGCCCTTGCGCAATTGGACGGTTCCAACGCCTAAGACGATGACCGTGTCCTCGGGACAAGAGGCTGGTCGAACGAGATCCCCGACCTTTGCCGTTTCGCGCGCGATCTCCTCCGGAGAGGCGTCCGGCTTGGGGCTTTGCGTTCTTCCCTGGGGCAAAATCACCGGGGGATGCGTTGCAAAACCCGGACACTCGCCGCGGGCGTTCTCGGCCACCACGGGCGCGGAGAAAACAACCTTCGATGCCCACAGGGCGGCCTCCGACATGGCGTGCCGAGGCCTGGTGTAGGACGCGAACTCGTGGACGAGCGCTAGCGTTGGCACAAAGCGCCGCGCCAAGAACGGAAGGACGTGGCGGGACTCGATACTGTTGACGATGGCGAAGCTTAGCTTGACGTCGCCGAGCAGCTCGCCAAGCATCGCGGATGCAATGAAATGATCTCGCGCCGGCTCGAACGGCCCGATCACCACGTCACACCGCTCCTTGAAGTCCGCGACCAATCCACCCTCGCCTAGGAGCAGTCCTATGACGTTGTGCTCCTTCCCAAGGCGCTCGGCGAGATTCAGCGTCAGGATCGGTGCGCCGGTTCGCGAGGCGTCGTGGCTAACGGTCAAGACCGTGGCGAGCCGCTCGTCCAGGAGGCTGAGATCGCCGTGTATAGGGGGGCGCGGCGGGGCCCCGAGACGCCCCCCCTTGCGCCCCCAGGTCACATAGTGCACATAAGGATCGACACCGGCCGCCGCCACATCCGGGTAGGCGGCCAAATAGAACGCGGCGTCGAAGGCCTCGGCCGAGCCCAAGCGTACCGGTCCGGAAGGCTTCTCGGAGAACACAACACCGCCCTTTATCCTGTCCGCGCCGGTGAAATCGCTATTGGGCAACCATCTGCGGAGGAGCGGTGTAGCGCGATCCAGCGCCCTGCGCAACCAACGCACCGGAGCGCTGATACGCCAGGATGTGGATGAGTAGACCTCCGAGAGCGTCGCCCCCGCTTCGGCGACAGCCTGCTCGAGCGACTGGATTTCCCGGTCTCGGATGTCCGCCTCCCGGATGAGCGCCGCGATCTGCGCGTCGCGTTTCAGCGCGTCCCGGGTGAGCCGATCGATCCGTTCCTCGCGATTCGCCAGCATCTTATTCAGCGATCGAATCTGCGCGTCGGATTGGGTTTTGGTTGCGGCCATGATTTCCTCGCGGCTGTTGCGTTGCGAGAAGTAGCTCGAGCGATTCTTGGAGCCGGGCCGCTAGGGCCCTCTTTGCCTGTCGGCGCGAAAACACTAGGTTTTGCGCTCCGCCGGGCCTGTGTCGCCGGTCCGGTCCGGTCCGATCGATCCGGTCATTGATTGACCGCGCCGTATCAGTGCGTCCTATTCGACCGCATAAAAGCTGGGTCGGGGACCGCTTGTGAACGTCCAGGCGAGAAGCTGCCGCGACGAGGCATCCTGCCCTCAATCCGGGTCGAAGCGGTACCCGAGCAGCTCGATGTCCCGGGCGAAGTGACGTGCGACCAGCGTTGCCGTCTCGCCATCGTAGTACGCTCGATAATCTTTTTCTCGATCGCCGGCTCGGCGGGCGTGCGGCAGAGCGGGCGCGCGGATGCCGATGCGTGCGCAGGCGGTCTCGAAGTCCGCCTGCAACCTTTCGTAGCGACCGATGAAATCCACGACCACCGTACCGTGCAGATCGATCAGATAATCGCTCTGGAGCTCGATCGAGGTGTCCACGTGATACTGATAGGGCCGCTCCGGGTCCAGCTTCCAGCGTAGGAACCCGGCGAAGTCCTCATGGCCGCCGAGATAGTGCGGTCGCTCGCGGCGGATGTGATGGAACGAGCTGACCTGTAGGTCCCAGGGATTGCGCACGAACGCGAACTTAAACAGGGCGTCGAAATGCTCCTTCGGAAGCAGCTCCTTGGCCGCGACGATCTTGGCGTGGCGCGGCAGCTTGGTGGCGATGCGGTGGCCGCTCAGATGGCTGAGTCGGCTGCACAGGAACATCGGCAGATACCAGGGGTCGCGCCAGCGCAGCCCCTCCAGCGCCGAGCGGATGCTGGTTCCGCCGGTCTTGGCGATATGCACGAACAGGAAGCGGTACTTGGGCGACAACAACATGGCTCGATTGTAGCCGAGTGAGGCGCCGGGGGCCCGTTGCCGTCCATCCGGCATCGTCGGCCAGTCGGACCCGAGCGCCGTGGCGCCGCAATCGAACGTCCCAACCAGCGCCCGTCGCCGCGCGTGCCGTCTCGCGGCGGTGGTCGGCCGAACTAGTCGTTCCGGCATTGGACCCCATCGACGCCATTCAACCGAATGTCGCCGACTATCGGCGGAACAGGTATTGGCGATTGCCCGGTATCCCGATTATATTTCCGGCCAGTTTGCTTGGGTGCGGCGGAGTATCTGCATGGGCGTACGTTTTTCTTTCTCCGACGTCGACTTGGAAGCAGTGGTTGCTCACGGGGGCGATCGATCGATCCTGACCCGACGCGTGCTCGACGAAACGGAGAGCAATAGCTGTAACTTCATCGATCTCACGATCGTTCCACCGGGCAGCGATATCGGGGTGCATACGCATTCCTGCGACAACGAAGAGATCTACGTCTTCCTCTCCGGCGCGGGCACCATGTTCGTGGATGGTCAAAGTATTGCGGTAGGTCCGGGAGACGTAATCGTGAACCGCCCCGGGGGAACCCACGGGTTCCGGAACACCGGCACGGCGGAGGTCCGTTTAGTGGTTATCGAGGTTCCCGTTCAATTGAAAATCGGCGTTTCGCCGTGAGTAAGTCGGGAGGGCGACCTTGGCAAGTCGAATCAAGGCGCACGCTGATCGAAAACGCCTGGTTCTCCGTTCTGCAGCAGCAGGTTCGCAATCCCGGCGGTGCTCTTTGCGATTACTACACGGTTGATTTTGCAGGGCCGGCGGTGGGCGTCATCGCGCGTAGAGATGACCACTACCTGCTGATTCACCAGTACCGGTTCATTATCGACGAATATGTGTGGGCAATACCCTCGGGGGGCGTCGAGCAGGGGGAGACTCTCGAGGAAGCGGCGTTGCGCGAGCTGGTTGAAGAGACCGGCTACAGTGCCTCATTGCTTGAGCACCTGTTTGGCTACTATCCATCCTACGGGGCAACCAACCAGCGTTTCGAGTTGTATCTCGCTCACGGCATCGAAGACTCCGACAGCGGGTTCGACCACAACGAGACCCTCGAAACACGATGGTTCACTCGCCATCAGATCATCGAGATGATCCTTGGCAATCAAATCGTCGATGGATTGTCCCTGACCCCTCTCGCCGTTTTGTTTCTCAGGGAGGAGATTGCCGGATGCCGCTCGACCAGCTAGACGAGTCTTCGCTCTCCGAAGATCCAAACGGTACTCCACGGCTCGATCGCCGCTGGGGCACGCAGCAGACGCACACGGTTGTGTCCACACGCAGGATGCAGCAGGACGTCCTGATCAGTGCTGACGCGACCCTGTCCGTAGCGCTTCGCCCGCTGCAGGCGTGGACCCGAGGACGGGAATCGCTGGTCGTAACTACTCCGACCGTACATCGCCTTTACGGCGACCAAGTCTCCGCGGCCCTGTCGGGACAGAGCCAGCTCCTCGTGCTCGACTGCGACGAATCCAGCAAGGATCTCGCTCAAGTCGAACGCGTGTGCAGCCGAGCCTGCTCGATGTCTCTGAGTCGAACCGGTGTTTTGATCGGTCTCGGAGGCGGGGTCTGCACCGACATCGCCACCGTCGCCGCCGCTTGGATCCGGCGGGGCGTGGAGCATGTTCGCGTCCCGACCACGCTGGTGGGGCTGGTCGATGCGGGTATCGGCTACAAAGGCGCCATAAACTTTCAAGGCTACAAGAGCTATCTAGGTAGTTTCCACGCCCCGCGCCACGTCCTGATCGCGCCAGCCTTCTTGCATAGCCTCCCGCCGAAGCATCTCCGCGAGGGCTTCGCGGAGATCATCAAGATCGCCGTTGTTTGCGACGCCGAGCTCTTCGACTTGGTTGAGCTTCATGCCGCCGAGTTGATTCGGACCGCGTTTCGATCCCCCGGGACCCAAGGGGCCGATCTGATCTGGCGTGCCGTGCAGCGCATGCTCGAAGAGCTCGAGCAGAACCCGTTTGAAGATCAGACGTACGAGCGTCTGGTGGATTTCGGGCACACGTTCAGTCCGCTCATTGAATCGGCCTCCGCGCATCGGCTATCCCACGGCGAGGCGGTGGCGATCGATATCGCACTCACGATGCTGATCTGCGAAGAGATGGGCCTAGTCGAATCCGCCCCCGCGCGTAGGGTGCTGGCACTGCTGTCGGCACTGAACCTCCCCGTTTACTCCCCGCTGCTCACCGCAGATCTTTGCAAGAAATCGCTGCAGCAAGCCGCCCTTCACCGGGGTGGACGACCGAATCTGGTCCTGCCGACCGCTATCGGCGCCGCCTGTTTCCTGGATTCAGTCACGACCGTCGATACGGAGCTTCTGGGCCGCGCACTCCGAAGACTCGAAGCGCAGCACCGGTCAAGCGCAAGCCGGGGGACGAATCCGCGGTCTTGCGGGACGGCGGTAGACGACCCCGATCGCGGACCCTGTGCCGAACGGTTGCCCGCGTGAGCGCGGATCGGATCTTGGTGTTTGATATCGGCGGTACGACCTCCCGCGCGGGAATATACGACGCGGGGTCCGGCAGACTCCAACGCTCGCTGCGTGCACAGACGCCTTCGGCTCATGCCTTTCCCGACGCCGAGGTGCATGGACTGCGATCGTTGCTTTACGAGCTCATGAGAGCGCTCGCGGAAGGCCTGAGCTTCAGCAGTCCTCATGTGATATCGGTCGGCTTCCCCGGGCCGGTTGATGCGCGCGGCGTTGCGCTGCGCGCTCCGACCGTCTGGGGTGCCGATCAAGAACCCGAACCCGTGGCGGCGCGTATTCGCGAGATCTGGCCTTTGGCGCGCGTTCTGGTGGCCAACGACCTAAGCACCGCGGGCTACTGCTTTCTTCGGCACGACGCCGAGGATTTTTGTGTCGTGACCGTGAGCTCCGGGATCGGGCACAAGGTGTTCCTGGGCGGCCGGCCGGTAGTAGGCGCCGCCGGGCGTGGCGGCGAGATTGGTCATCTGCGCGTGGATTTCTCCGACGAGGCGCCGGTTTGCGAGTGCGGCGGCACAGGTCATCTCGGTGCCCTGGCCTCGGGTCGGGCGATCCACAGACTGGCCGTCCGCCTTGCGCACCTGGATCCGCGGGCGTTTTTGGTTTCGTCCCCCGGTCGCGCTACTGGAGGCGATCCCAAACGCCTCGACAACATCCTCCTGGCGCAGGCCTTCCGGGAAGGCGATCACTGGGCCACGGAGCTTGTTCGCAGCGCGGCGGAGCCTCTGGGGCGCGCGCTGGCCGGCATCCACTCGGCCGTGGGTATCGAGCGTTTCGTCATCATGGGAGGTGTCGCCCATGCGTTTGGGCTTCGATACCTCGATCTCATCGGGCAGGCAGCCGCCCGGAGCGAATGGGCTCTTGGCCAAGACTGGAGCCGGATGATCGAGCTGGGCGAGATGGGCGACGACGCCGGTCTGATCGGCGCCGGCCGATTGGCAGCGCGGTTTGCGGACTCCGAGCCGGCCACTCGGCGTGATCGGGGCGCCGACCCGTTGCTCGTAGGATGAGGTCGCCGGGGCGTCTCGCCGTTGCTTGCCCTCGGGCCGCTGCTTGAAAGGTCAACTCACGATTATTGGCGGCAGCACGCCCTTCACGGCAGCGTTCGCCGACGCCATCGAGGCCCGGGGGGAGGCCGTCCCGCCGCGCGCGATGATGCTCAACGGGCGCAATCCGCGGAGCTTGCCAATCGTCGCGCGTTACGTGCGCAACAGGCTTTCCAGACTGGGCTGGAGCGTCGACTGGAGCACGGACCTTAGCACGGCCCTTAGCGGGTCGGAGATCGTTCTTCACCAAGCTCGATACGGCGGAAACGAGGGGCGCCAAGAGGACGAGGAGCTGGCGCTTGCGTGCGGGGTCGTTCCGGACGAGACGCTGGGGCCCGCGGTGCTTCAATCCGCGCTGCGCATGTCCCCCATGCTCGATACCGTTTGCCGAGTGATCGTCAAGGAATGTCCCGACGCGTGGGTGTTGAATCTGACCAATCCATTGAGCATCGCCACCGCTCGGATGGTCCAGTGTGGTGTGAGCCGTTGCATCGGCGTGTGCGAGCTTCCGAGAGTGACCGCACAGAAGGCCGCAGCGGTGCTTGGGGAGGATCTCGCTCAAGCGACTTGGTCCTACGCGGGAATGAACCACCGTGGTTTCGTCGTCGGGCTTTCCTGGAACGATACCGACCGCATCGCCGAAGTCGCTCGTCGCCTCGGCCGCAAGACGCTGGACGGGATCGAGCCCGAGCAGATCACGGACCTGGGAGCCATACCGACCAAGTACTTCAGTCTCTTGCGGGGCGATGCGCCAACCCCCGCCCTAGGCCGGGCCGCATTCCTCGAGGGGTTGCGGACGCGCCTATTGGACGAGCTGCGCGCACATCCGGAGCAGTCGCCGCCGAGCCTTGCGCAGCGTTACCTTGCGTGGTACCCGCAAGCGGTGGTCCCCCTGATCGAGGCACTCTCGTCCGAGCATCCGATGCTCCTCGAGGTAAACACCCCAACCCATCGTGGACTGGTCGAAGAGGGTCGCGCACCCGTCAGCTCGGCAGGGGTGGGGGCGTTCGTTCCGGCAAAGGTTCCATCTCCGGTGCAGTATTGGATCGATCGTTTCATCGAGCATGAGCGCTACCTGCTCGATGCCGTCGAGCATCCGTGTCCCGCCACGATACGCCGCGCACTGGCCGCGGACCCACTGGTGGCTCCCGGGAACCTGGACAACTGCGTTCGGCTTGTCAGGACAAGTCTCAATCACTTACAAGCGCGAATGCGAAGCGAGAAATCGTAGAGCGGGTTCTTGTTGCGCGAGTCGGCCTTTCGGCGGGGCGCGGTTCTGGGCCGCCGCCCGCGCGGGATACGGCGGAGCTAAGGGGCTCAGTGCTCATTTCGCTGCCAGCGCCTGTTCGTAAACCTGCTCGGTTCGTAGCGCCGCACTGTCCCAATCGTGATGCGCTAGAATTCGCTCGCGATTTTTCCGGGCGGCCTCTCGTGCCTTGTTCGGATTCTGTAGCGTTGCCGCCATTGCGTCGGCAATAGCGGCGGAATCACCCGGCGGCGTCAAGAGATGTCCGATCGCCGATGAGCCAAGCGCTTCGCGATGGGCTGGAATATCGCTGGCGATGATCGGGATGTCGTAGGCTGCGGCCGTCAACAATGTCAGCGGCATTCCCTCGACTAGGGAGGCGGTTACGAAAATGGCGGCGTTGGTAAACAATTCCGCCAAGGCGTCTGCATAAACAAACCCGGCTACAATGACGCGGCGATCCGTCTTCGCGAGCTGCCGGACGTGGTCTGCATATTCATTGCTGAACGTGGAGTCGCCTACCAGCAAGAGTTTCAAGTCCGTGCTTAGTTTAGAGAAGGCGGTGAGCAGCAAATCGACACCCTTCTCGGGAACGAATCGCGCGACAAATAAGATGTAACGTCCGGGTTCTACTTGCAGGTCTTGAGTAATAGTCCCCGGTTCCACACGCGCGACCTCCGCTATTCCGTTGGGTACGTAGTGAAGCGACGCGCCGTATTCTCGCGCATAATAATCAACCAACCAATGGGCATTGGCGATGGTGGCGTCGGGGATGCGCGCGCTGGCTAGGCACCCCGTTCTCAATACCTGACGCGCGAACCAACCCCACTTGCCGCGTTCGTGGTCCAAGCCGTGCACCGTAAGAACGATCGCTGCACTCGCAAGCAGTTGGGCCAACGGCGCCAGTAGCCCGGGACCCAGACCCTGAAAATGAATTACGTCGAACTTCGAGCCTCCAGCCGACGCGGTGCTCAGTGCCGTGTGCACGATCGCGTCGAGGTGCTTGGTTCCCACCGTCGGAAGATACCGGAGTCGCAGGCCGCGATGCGTCGGCGGTCGCTCGCGAGCGTAGTTCGTCCGAACGAAGACGGTAACCTCATGTCCGCGCGCCGCCAGCCGGGAGCCGAGCTCCTCGACGTAGCGCTCGATTCCTCCGTAGGTGGCCGGTACACCGCGTTGCCCGATCATTGCGATACGCATACAGTCGCTCCTTGCTAAAACCCGACGGCCGATAATCCAGATCAGAGAACGCCTACAGGTCCGCGCTTTCCGGTCGCGAAATACCACACGAACTTTACGAGGTTCTTGGCCAGACCCGACGTCACGAGACATCCGCTGTTGCATCCAAGACAAACGCCTTTCGACCGCCTCCGCCGCGTCGCGAGGTTCTTGGGGTCATAATAGATGTCGCTGACACTTCGTCCGTGTCGAAAATTTCCGATCTTATCTTCCGAAAGGCAATAATAGACGTCGCCTATGCAGTCAACAACGAATGCGTCTGCCGCAAATGGGCAAGGAGTGCTCCGCGGGTTCTCGCCTTTATACATTGCCAGCATATCGTTCCAGTAATAAGACTTTAACAGGGAGCGAGGATTTCTCCAGTTTCGATCGGAGGCTAGCTCATCCAAAAGAGCATGCAGATAGTCCTTGTCCTCCGGCGCAAAATCCAGTGTTTCCCGAGTGTCGACATTTTGGACGTAGGTGTCATGGAAGCCGACCAATTGGTAACTAAAAGGAATCGCATGTTGGTCGCACCATTTCTGCGCTTCTCGAATATCGCGCAGGTTTTCCCGGCAAATGACGCCCGCAGCTCCGAGTGAAAACCGTCGCCTTTGTTGCAGTGATTTCAGGGAGAGTAAGGTGGCCGACGTCCGGTTGAAGGCCAGCGGAATGCCCCGTAGCTTGTCGTGTGTCTTCCCGACCCCATCCAGTGAAACGGTGATCGAGAGTTTTATTCCTCGTTGTTCGCAGATTGCCGCGGTCTCGTCCGTGAACGACAATACGCGTCCGGTGTGGAATCCATGGGTCACGAAGCTGAGCAGCTGCAGCTTCGGCATACCATCGAGAAACAGTTTCGCCAGGCTCGAAAGCTCCGGGTGGAGGGTCGGCTCGCCGCCGGCAATCGACAAATGAACGACTTCCTTGAAGATCGCGTCTTTCGTCAGAATTGTTTCCCACTCGGCGAGCGTCATCTCGTTGTCTGAGTCCATCTGCCAGATGTTGCACATCTGACAACGCGAATTACAGCGGTAGGTAACATTGATCAACAACTCGGTCGGCGGGATCGGGCGAAAATGTCTGAGCAGATGGTATCTAGAGAAGGCAGGTATAAGCGACAAGGCGTTCAACAAGACTTTCCTCTCTGCAGCGAAACACCAATGCTCTAGGGAAACGCTGATTAAAAGCGTTTCCCGTCCGCGCCAGGGATGGCGCGGCATTTTCGACGGCGCTAAGCCGTTGAAAATGGAGCGGTCCGGGAGTCGCGCCTCTCGGACCGCGAGCTGATTAAATGCCAGGATGGCATTTAATC
>JBGSTR010000553.1:0-2078 GCA_041736365.1 Chromatiaceae bacterium
CTGGCGGGCGGTGCCGAGCGCTACGCCACCCGCGGCGCCAAGCTCGGCGTCCACCAGAGCAAGGTGCCGCGGCAGTTCAGCAGCCACGAGGGCGGCCAGGCCTACGTGGCCGATTCGTTTCGTTACCTGCGCGAAATGGGCGTAGACGCCGATGTGGCTATCGCCGCCGCGTCGGTACCGAACAACAAGATCCTGTTGATTTCGCTGGCGGACGCGCTGCAGACCGGACTGGTAACCGCGGTGGTTGACTCGCTCTAGAAGTCGCGAGTCGAGGCCCTTGGGGTATTCGAGCCATTCCCGGGGGTAGGTTGGGGTGACGCAGGAACCCCGCCGTCAACCGCCGCCCGGTCAGGGGTTCGCTTTGCTCACCGCCAACCTGCGAGGAGGTGCGACTTATTGGCGACCGAAGTGAGCCGCATCGTCCCCGGCATGCGTCACACGCAATCGGTTTTCGATAAAATCTCGCGAACCCCAATTCGCACCGGAAGCAGTTGTTATGGAAACAGGGCCCCGCGAAATCACTACCCCTTTCCGTCCGATCCCCTTGGACGTTCCGGAGGGCATGAAGCCGAACGAGTTCTTCAACAGCACGGAGAACCTCAACGATCTGGTTCAGAACAACGGCCTGTTGGTGAACCCGGAGGGGCTGCTGCTATACCGCAAGGCGCTCGGGCACTCCTGCGAGCTGGATTGCTCGATCATCTACAACACCTCGCAGAAGATCCTGAACCCGCTCGGCCGGCCGGTGCGGCGCACCCAGGTGCCGGCGCCGGTCCGAAACGTCTGGAACCGGATGAATCAGATCATCGTCGACTACATGATCGAGCAGTATCCGGACCCGGAGCGGGACTTGGTCCTGGCCGGCGAGGCGAGCCTGGACGCGACCTGGCCGCTGACCTCGCCCGGTGTGCCCAGCATCCGCATGCTTCACAATCATTTCATCGTCTTTCCGATGTCGCAGCTGCGGGCGGCGCCGCCGGCGGATCCGAATAATCCCAACCTGACCGACGGAGGTCAGCACAGCCTGTTTCAGGCCCACATGCGCGACGTCTATCGCCGCTTCTTCGACCAAGCGCTGGACCTGAGGATCCTCCGTACCGTCCCCACCGAGGGATCCCGGGTGCGCCTGACCGGATACCCGGAAGGTCTGCCCTGCTGGGAGATCGTCGGCGGGGTCGGCGCCCTGCGCGAGCTGCGTTTCTGGCAGGAATACGATGCCCTGCTCGAAGGTTTTCTGGACTTCTACCGCACCTTCTTCTCCCAGGTCTCGACTCGCAACGCGCCGATGCTGCCCGACGTGCATTTCCCGCGGCAGGTCGAGCAGGTGCTGTTGTTCGACAACGATTTCTTGGCGACGGCGAAAAAGGTGCGCGATCGCTGCATCCGCGAGCCGGCCTATGCCAACGCCATCCGTTGGGAGCCCGCGTTCAAGCAGCTCATCTTTCGCAACGAGACGGGCAAGCTCCTGGTCACGATCAGTCAGAACTCGGTCGGAAATGCCATCACCGAGCTGCTGGGCGTGGTGGTCAAGCGCGTCCCCGATGCGGCTGCCTACGAGGCGTTGGAGCCGCGATTGATCGAGCGCTTGCTGGAAGTGCGCAAGCGGCTGATCGACGCGGACCTCGGGCAGGGGATCGCTACGGCGTTCTGGGATGCCGGCTGAAGCGGCGGTCGCCGGCTCGCGATGCCCGCATCGGCACCCGAGCCGAGCAGCTACTTTTCCGCCGCGGACCGCGAGCGCGCGGGACCGCTTCAGCGCGAGCGTGACTACGTTGTGATGCGTGTCCCATCGCGGCACCGGGCCCTTTGACCCGATGCATGGTTTTTGATCCACTCTCAGCCAACCGGCTATACGCCAAACCCGGACATTCGCCCTTGCTCCCTCTGCTTTCGGCACCCTGAACGGGGACGCCCTTCGACAGAGGCAGCTAGGGTCGCGAGTGCACTGTCGGCTATGAAGTATCGGGCGACGACAAGGGCTTCGATAGTGGCACTGATCCTTTTGATTGCCAAGCGTCGCCGGCGCGCGTGCAAGGGACTTGCCGTGCCGCGAGGTCCGGCGGTCGCGCGCGCCGCGC
>JBGSTR010000554.1:0-2957 GCA_041736365.1 Chromatiaceae bacterium
ACGGCCGGCACCGAAACCCCCGACCGAGCCACTGGGCGTCCTCGCGGCGCCCAAACCGATGCCTGTGCAGTCCGACACCGCAGCCGATGTGCGCCGGCCCGCACCGCTGGAGGAGCTGTTCGGACCGCCGGCGCCGGGCCATGCGATACCGGGTTTGGTTTCCGGCACGCCTTCCGCTTCCCAAGGAGGCGCCCGAAACCTCCAGATCCGCACAGTCGCGGCGTCTGAGCTTGAAACGTCCGACACAAAGGACGGGAGCGCCAAAGCGGAGGAGGGAACCGTCTATGTCCCCGCAGGGGCCATGCTCAAAGGGGTGCTGCTCAATGGTCTGGACATGCCTACCGGTCAAGGCGCCCGCAAGGATCCCGCGCCAGCCCTGATCCGGGTGAAACACCAGGCGATCCTGCCCAATCGGGTACGCGCCGACGTGCGCGAGTGCTTTCTGTTGGTCTCGGGGTTCGGAGATTTGGCCTCCGAGCGTGCCTATCTGCGCGGAGAGACCTTCAGCTGCGTGCGCGCCGACGGCGGCGTCATCGAGATCCCCGTCGACGGCTACGCCGTGGGTGAGGACGGCAAGGTCGGGGTTCGCGGGAGGGTAGTCTCCAAACAGGGGGCGCTGCTGGCCAAGGCACTCCAGGCAGGCTTTCTGCAGTCCTTCTCCCAGCTCTTCAACCGCATGCCGGCGATCCCGGTGAACACCGGCAACGGCTCGGACGTGCAGTTCCAGTCCATGCTCACTCCCCAGGCCATGGGCGCCGCCGCGGCGCAGGGCGTGGGCGGCTCCATGGACCGGCTGGCGAACTACTACCTCGACCTGGCCGAGCAGATGTTCCCCGTAATCGAGGTCGACGCGGGCCGAGGCGTGGAATTCATCCTGAATAAGGGGACTTCATTGCGGCTGGCACTGTAGGGTCGGTATGAGCATGTTTATGTATTCTGCGCGGGACGTGCCGTGATCTTTGGCGACGATGGGGACGCCGAATCGCGGCGCCGCGTCATTCTCGCACCTCATCGCCCCGGCGGCGCATGTGTCTTGGCACGCGACCTTTCCAAGTCCCTCGCCGGGATGCCAACCCTTGGAGGCCGTGATTCGCCCGGTACCCGCATGGTCCCTTGTCTCAGCGGCATAGCTTCCCGCGACCAGGCGTCCTCGGTACAGGGCGCTCGGTCTTCGTATCGGACACCCCGAGGCCCGGCTGACCTGGTCCACGGCCATGCGATCCATCGCTGCCGGGTCTTGGCGGTCGGCGCAGATGCGCCTCGAGTGCGCTGCAGAACCCTGCAAGATGACCGTTCAACGTCAGTGACGTCTCGCCCGCCGGGTCGATGTTTGCGTCCCCCTGTAGCCGTTCTGCGAGTCGGCGGATGACCAGAAAGAGGTGCGTGTAGCCATCGCTGGCACCTGCCTCCTCCGGGGGCGAGTGACGCAGATAGGATAGGCACGCCTCGCCCATCTCGAGTCCTTTCCCGTACCCGTGCTCATAGCCGCCCGTTGCCGGCAGTGCCCAATAATCGGGGGAGCTGGTCTCCGCACGATCGATATAGGGGAGCGCCGCCAGCGCCTGGGTCGCGGCCTCGATCGAATGACGATGGGTTTCCGTTTCGCTGGGCACTGATAGCGCACCTGCTTCGCTACAGCAGTCCGGGCGGGCGTATAACGCGGACACTCCCTTGCAGGGATCTCCGACACCGGCCACGCCTTGACCAACCATCTGCGGGGGTCCCAATTCGGGGCATTCCGACGATCTCCGGAAGGAAAGCCGTTTCGCGACTTCACGATAAGCGGACCCGGTGATGTTCACTAGGCGTCTTTGACGCCTTGCCGCAGCGCCTTTTCCGCATATGCTGAATTTCATGTGCGCAGACCTCACCGTCCTCACGAGAAGAGCAGATCGTCCTCACGCCGCATGGCGGATACCCCGCCGCGGAGCCGCCAATGGTGATTCCGCAGCCATGCCGATCCGCCCACGAGTACACCTGCCTCCCAAGACTCCGATCCGCGTGCTCGTCGCTGAAGACGAGGCATTGCTCCGAAGCGCGCTCCCGGGCCTACTGCAAGCCGTTGCCCCCGACGCGATCGAAGTGGTCGCGCAGTGCGGCACCCGGGAAGAGGCCATCCGTCACACGAGGTCGCTCCAGCCCGATGTCGTACTGCTCGACCTACGGATGCCGGATCGAGAGGGAGGCCCCTGTACCTTGGGCGGCGCCGAGACGATTGCCGCTCTGCGTCGGCAGAGCGAGACGACCCGGATCGTTTGCCTGACTGCCCACGAGGACGCCGCCGTCGTGCGCAGCTGTCTCGATGCGGGCGCTGCGGGTTTTCTCGGAAAGGGCATTCTCCCGGAAGAGATTTGGGAAGCCATTCGAACGGTCGTCGCGGGCAAGGTCTATGTCGAGGCACCGCTGCGTGCTGGAACCGATCCGCGCGCCACCGAGTCGGTCGAAGCCGTCCGAGAGCAACTGATCGCCGGGCGGCGCGGGGACGTGCTGCGGCTTCTGCTCGACGGCTACTCCCCGGCGGAGATCGCCGCGGCCCTGCCCATCGGCAAGAAGCATGTCGACAAGAAGATCGCCGAGATCAAGTCCATCCTCGGCGTGTCGACCCATATCCGCATCTACCAACGATGCCAAAGGTTGGGCCTGGTCGAGAAGGATTGAGGCCCGCCATGTCCACCGCCCCGCACCCGCCGCCGTTCGATCCCGACCAGGCGTTGGCGTTGGCCTACGGTAAGCCGGAGATCCGCGACCGGGTTCTGGTGGGTGCGCTCGCGTTTCTCTCGCCTGATGGCGACGTCGCCCCGCTGCTGGATAGCCGATCGTTCCGCGTGGAACCTGCCGCACGCGGCTAGCTGGCGCATCGGGCGCTCGGCCTAGCGCGGCAGACGGGGATGCGGGAGCTCGCGGAGGTTTTTGGGGCCCTGACCGACGCCCTGGACGCCAAGCGGTTCAAGGACGCC
>JBGSTR010000556.1:0-6948 GCA_041736365.1 Chromatiaceae bacterium
CAGGCGCAGCATGATGGGGACGGCCCACAGCTCGCCGAGCCGCAGCGGGGCGACCCGCTGATAGGCGGCCACGAAACGGCTGAGGCTATCCGGGTCGACGCGACCGTCCCCGTGGGCGATGGTCTCCAGGGCGATGCCGTAGACGCGCGGCAGACCGGCGGAGACGCCCGTTGCCAGGGCCGACAGCTCCCGGCTATAGCCCTTGGGCAGGTGTCGTCTGGCGGTGCGAATCTGCTCGGCTATGAGGTACGCGTTGTCCAGCAACCACTCCCCGGCGGGTGTGACGCGTTGCTTGGCGGTGACCGCCGCGGTCAGCAGGTGGCAGGTCTCGAGCAACACCCGCTGATTGGCCGCCAAACGAGCCAGCAGCTGTTCCGGCATGCGTCCGGGCGTCAACCGGTCGGCGGATGCCAGGCGCAAGCCGTGGCTCTCCATCTGATCGACGCTGAAGAGCTCCGCACGCAGCGGTGCCTCTACGGTGAGATTCCCGCCCGCACGGCCCCGACCGGTCAGCCGCGCCATGATCAGGCTCAGCCCGATTCGGTCCCGGCGCCGCATGGAGGTGGGGCCGCTGTTCTTTCTCCCTGGTCCCACGTTGTGCTCCTGTGGCTCCGCGCCGGATTCGTGTGATGGCATCATGCCGAGCGTTCACGATACGCTGATCCGCGCCCCCCGGTATCCCCGCGAGGCACGCTGTGCCGATCCCCTGCGGAACGATAGATCAGAGCCAAAAAAACGCGTGCGCTGGAAGTCCCGTTACCTTGGCTTCGTTCACCCCCGTGTGTTGCCGGGAGCTTGAACCTCAATTCGATCTGAAGCGGCCGATTCGGGCTGTAGGCGCTTCCCGCCCCGTGCGAACGTCGGCGAACCAGCGTTGACCCGAGGACCGAAACGCCTGATGTCCGCCACGCGTCTACCTTGGATGCCGGCGGCGGGCATGGACAGGGCGCCGATGCGAGAGCTGGGCTTTCTGGGGACCTTCGCGCGGAAGCGCGCGAGGGGTGCAGACCCCGTGTCGGTCCGCGGATCTTGGCAGGGCAGGGTGCGTCCGCTCGCAAACTTAGAATAACGCCCGAGAGTGGCCTCACGCGAACACGCAAAAGGGGGAAAATGGGGGCGGCTACTTGGCCCTCTGAAGCGCCAAGATATTGTTATACATCAACAACAATCGGCGATATGGCGGAGAGGGTGGGATTCGAACCCACGGAAGGCGTAAGCCTTCACTTGATTTCGAGTCAAGCCCGTTCGGCCACTCCGGCACCTCTCCGTAGGCCTCGATCACGGCGTCCGGGAGGACCGGTGTCGTGAGCCCCGGGGCGCCGCCGTTGCGATTGGGCGCTTACCCGAGGGTCCGTTAGTCTAAGCTCGCACTCGTGGCTTGTCCACGCTGGCGTGGGCCGCGGAGTTGGCGCAGAAGACTTGCGCCTATTCGGCGATTTGGAGTCGTCTTACGGGGTTCCCCGCGCGTCACTCGACCGAGCTCGGGGGCCCGTTCAGCGACGGGCGCGAAAAAAAGCCCGCAAGAATTCGCCGCAGGCGTCGGCGAGCACCCCGCCGCTGCAGGCCGTGCGGTGGTTGAATCGTTCGTCGGAGGGCAGCAGTCCGAACACGCTGCCGCAGGCGCCGCCCTTGGGGTCGTCGGCGCCGAACACCACTCGATCGATCCGCGCATGGACGATGGCCCCGGCACACATCACGCAGGGCTCCAGCGTCACGTAAAGCGTGGCGCCGGGCAGGCGGTAGTTGCCCACTCGACATCCCGCGTCGCGCAGCGCTTGGATCTCGGCATGGGCGCTGGCGTCGTGGGTGCCGATCGGACGATTCCAGCCCCTACCGATGACGGCGCCGTCTCGGACCACCAGGGCGCCGACCGGCACCTCCCCTTCGCGCGCGGCGCGCTCGGCCAGCGCCAACGCCTCCTGCATCCAGCGCGCGTCGTCTAGATCGGTCGCCGGGAGATTTTCGGAGTCCTCTCGGCTGTCGGTGGGGCTACTCATGGCGTGCCGATCCTACTAGACGGGATCGATCGGAGCGATATTCGGGGCAAGATGATATCGACCAGCACGTTGTTGCTCGGTCCTCCAGATGGTCCCTGATAACCCAGCCAATTTTTCGAGCTCCGTAGCAAGCTGGCTCGGCATCCGCCGTTGCTCCTTCGCGACATTGACCAGCATGGCGATCTGCGCCACCTCCAGGACCTCCTGCGGCAAGACATAGGTTCTTCGGCCCTGCAGCCACCCGAGAACGTCCGCCAGTTGCCAGATCGAGACGCTGGTTGACCGACGTGGCGGAAATCGTCGGTGTGTCGCGTCAGAATATGTGCAAGCTGATGATGGCGCATCCCGGCAGTTTCCCGGTGCCGGCGCATGAGAGCCGACCTGATCCGGAGTTGCCTCAATCAATCCGGTGTTCGGCACAGCGCGACGAACATCGGCCAGAGCGCTGCGCATAGCGGCCTCGGCGCTGTCCGCTTCCCGAGCGAGCTCCAGCCGGCTTGGCTGGCCGATACCCACCGGGGCGTCGTCGCAGCCGGCTTCGCCCAGACACTGGACGCCAGCGATCGGGACTGGGTCGCACGATTTTTTGATCAACTTATGCGGGCCGCTCGGCGGAACGTGTCACCGCCTGGGCGGCTGGAATTTTTGTAAGCTTCGTGCTACATATTTTCCCAATCCGTAGCGCGAACAGATCAAATGCCCACTCCTCACAACCCTCCCGCTGCGGTGCGGCGCGCGCTGCGCAAGCTTGGGGCCGACATCCGTGATGCCCGCCGACGCCGACGGCTGCCGATGGCCGTCGTAGCCGAGCGCGCCTTTACGTCCCGCTCGACCCTGCAAAAGATCGAAGCCGGCGACACCAGTGTCGGCGTCGGCATCTACGCCGCTGTCCTGCACGCGCTTGGCCTGCTCGACGGCCTAGGCCAGGTCGCCGACATCAGCCACGACAGCGTCGGACGGGCACTGGCGAGCGCCGATCTGCCTAAGCATGTCCACCTCAAGCGGCCAACCGGATCATCCCGCGCTGGCTGACTTCGAGGTCCACGTTGACTTGGACGGCCGCACACGCCCGATCGGACTGGCGAGGAGCAATCGCGTCCGGGGCACCGAGACCATCCTATTCGAGTATGACGGCGCATGGCTTAAGGACCCGGACCGATTCTCGCTGGAGCCAGCCCTTGCGCTGACCCGTGGCGCCTTCGCCCCTGCTGTCGGTCTTGCGACTTTCGGCTCCATCGGTGACTCAGCGCCGGATACCTGGGGCCGGCGCCTCATGCAGCGCGCCGAACGCCGTCTCGCCGATCGGGAAGGCCGCGCGGTTCGCACACTTGTGGAAAGCGACTACCTGCTCGGCGTCGCCGACGAGCTCAGGCTTGGCGCGCTGCGATTTCGCCGGGTCGGCGAAGAGGTTTTCCAAGCGCCGATCCGCGCGGGCGTTCCTGCGCTGATCGAGCTTGGTCGGTTGCTCCGGATCACCGAACGGGTTCTCCGGGACGAGGAAACGGATGAAGACCTGCAGCTCATCTTTGCCCCGGGCTCCTCCCTTGGCGGTGCCCGACCGAAGGCGTCGGTCATCGACCAGCATGGCAACCTCTCCATAGCGAAATTCCCCAAGGAGACCGACGACTACAGCATGGAGACCTGGGAAGAAATCGCCCTACGGCTGGCCGGCCAGGCAGGTATCGCCACGCCTCAACACGAGCTGATCGACGTCGCCGGTAAGGCGGTTATGTTGTCGCGACGCTTCGATCGCGACGGTGCGATCCGCATCCCGTTCCTGTCGGCGATGGCGATGATCGGCGCCAAGGACGGCGAGCGCGGCAGCTATCCCGAGATCGTCGATGCCCTTGCTCAACACGGCGCCCGGGGGAAGACGGACGCCCACGCCCTCTATCGGCGTGTCGTCTTCAATGTGCTGATTTCCAATGTCGACGACCACCTCCGCAATCACGGTTTTCTGTGGCTGGGAAAGGCGGGTTGGTATCTCTCGCCGGCATACGACCTCAATCCCGTTCCGACCGATATCAAGGCGCGGGTGCTGACCACGAACATCGATCTCGATGAGGGCACCTGTTCGCTTGATCTGCTGGAGGGGGCGTCGGAGTTTTTTGCGCTCACGCTGCCGCAAGCCCGCGCGATTATCAAAGAAGTCGGAACCGTGACCGCGACCTGGCGCGATACAGCCGCGGCGGTCGGCGCACGCCCGGCCGAGATCAACCGCATGGCCAGCGCCTTTGAGCATGACGACCTCAAACGGTCGCTGGCGCTGTGACCGGGACGATCGCCGTCGACCCCGGGCGCTGCACGATCAGGTGGCAATAATGGATGCGCGGAGAACCATTTCTCGAAAACGCTGATCGACTGCGTTTCCCGTCCGGGCCAGGGATGGTGCGGAATCTTTAACCACTTCAAGGGACAAGAAAATGGAGTGGTCCGGGAGTCGCGCCTCTCGGACCGAGAGCTGATCAAACGCCAGAATGGCATTTAATCAGCGTTCCCCCAGAGTCACTCCCACTCGATCGTCCCCGGCGGTTTGCCGGTGATGTCGTAGACGACGCGGGAGACGCCGGCGACCTCGTTGACGATGCGGCGGCTGACGTGGTCGAGGAAGTCGTAGGGTAGGTGGGCCCAGCGCGCGGTCATGAAATCAACGGTCTCGACTGCGCGGAGCGCAATCACGTGGGCGTAGTGACGGTTGTCGCCAACGACGCCGACCGAGCGCACCGGCAGGAACACGGCAAAGGCCTGCGACACCTGGTCGTAGAGGTGTGCGCGACGCAGCTCCTCGATGTAGATGTGGTCGGCGAGGCGCAGGGTTTGCGCGTACTCCCTCTGCACCTCGCCGAGCACGCGTACGCCGAGCCCGGGACCGGGGAAGGGGTGGCGGTAGACCATCTCCGCGGGCAGGCCGAGCTCGACGCCGATCCGCCGCACCTCGTCCTTGAACAGCTCGCGCAGGGGCTCCACCAGCGCCAGGTTCATCTCCTCCGGGAGACCGCCGACATTGTGATGCGACTTGATGACCTTGGCCTTGCCGGTCTTGGCACCGGCGGACTCGATCACGTCCGGGTAGATGGTCCCCTGCGCCAGCCAACGCACGTCGTCGAGCTTGCCCGCCTCGTCGTCGAACACCTCGATGAAGGTGTTGCCGATGACCTTGCGCTTCTGCTCGGGGTCGGCGACGCCCTTGAGCCGCCCCAGAAAACGTTCTTCCGCGTCCACCCGGATCACGCGCACGCCCATGTGGCGGGCGAAGGTGCTCATCACCTCGTCTCCTTCCCCAAGGCGCAGTAAGCCGTTGTCGACGAACACGCAGGTAAGCCGATCGCCGATGGCGCGGTGCAACAGTGCGGCTACGACGCTGGAGTCGACCCCCCCGGAAAGCCCCAGCAATACCTGGTCGTCGCCGACCTGGGCACGCACCCGGGCGATGCTGTCCTCGATGATGTTGAGCGGCGTCCAGAGGTTGCCGCAGCCGCAGATCTCGTGGACGAAGCGCTCGATGATGCGCTGGCCCTGCCGGGTATGCGTGACCTCGGGGTGGAACTGCAGGCCGTAGTAGCCGTGCTCCTCGTCGGCGATACCGGCCAGCGGGGCGTTGGCGGTCTCGGCGATCACGGTAAACCCTGCGGGCAGGGTCTCGACGCGGTCGCCGTGGCTCATCCACACGTCGAGCAGGCCGTAGCCCTCGGGGCTGGCGTGGTCCTCGATGTCGCGCAGCAGGCGCGAGTGACCGCGCGCCCTTACCTGGGCATAGCCGTACTCCCGGTGCGTCGAGGCCGCGACCTCGCCGCCGAGCTGGGCGGCCATCGTCTGCATGCCGTAACAGATCCCGAGCACCGGCACCCCGAGGTCGAATACCAGTGGGTCCGCCCGAGGGGTTTCCGCCTCGTGAACCGATTGCGGACCACCCGACAGGATGATCCCGCGCGGCGCGAAGTCGCGGATGGCCTGCGGATCCATGTCGTAGGGGTGCAGCTCACAATAGACGCCGGCCTCGCGCACCCGCCGCGCGATCAACTGGGTGTATTGCGACCCGAAGTCGAGGATCAGGATGCGATCGGCATGGATATTCGCGGCGCTGTCTGGCATGGGGTCGGCGTTCCGGTGGGTGGCGGGGAGCGGCGCCGGTGTATCCGGCGCACCTACTGGCCTTAGCGCTCAGGGATCGATGCGGTAGTTCGGGGCCTCTTTGGTGATCTGCACGTCGTGGACGTGCGACTCGCGCATGCCGGCCGCGCTGACGCGCACGAACTCCGGCTTGGTGCGCATCTCCTCGATGGTGGCGCACCCGGTGTAGCCCATGCTCGAGCCCAGCCCCCCGACGAGCTGGTGGATCACGTTCAGCACGCTGCCCTTGTAGGGCACGCGGCCCTCGATGCCCTCGGGGACCAGCTTTTCCTTGTCCGCCGACTCCTGGAAGTAGCGGTCGCTGGAGCCCTCCTTGGAGCCCATCGCACCCAGCGATCCCATGCCCCGGTAGGACTTGTAGGAGCGGCCTTGGTAAATCTCGACCTCGCCGGGGGACTCGTCCGTGCCGGCGAACAGTCCGCCGATCATGACGCTGTGGGCCCCGGCCGCGATGACCTTGGCGACATCACCGGAGTAGCGCAGCCCGCCATCGGCGATGACCGGCACCCCGGTGCCTTCCAGCGCCTCGGTCACGTTGGACACCGCGGTGATCTGCGGGATACCGACGCCGGCGACGATGCGGGTGGTGCAGATGGAGCCGGGGCCGATCCCGACCTTTACTCCATCCGCGCCGGCCTCGACCAGCGCCTTCGCGGCGGAGGCGGTGGCGATGTTGCCGCCGATTACCTGGACCTCGGGGAACCGCGCCTTGACCCAGCGTACCCGATCGAGCTGAAGATCCCGCTGATCTCCGCAGCGATGGACACGGTCACCGAGGCACGGCTCGCCATCTCGATGGCGCTCGAGGGCGGCATCGGCA
>JBGSTR010000604.1:0-23094 GCA_041736365.1 Chromatiaceae bacterium
TACGACCGACTCTTTCCGAACCAAGACACCCTGCCCAAGGGCGGTTTCGGCAACCTGATTGCCTTGCCCCTGCAGAAGGAACCGCGGGACAACCAGTGCAGCATGTTCGTCGACAACGACTGGCGCGCGCATCCAGACCAACTATGGCACCTCATGGTAGCTTCGCTCATATTGGGCCAACTTAGGATTATTGGAGAATCTGGAGGTCGTAGCGAGATCAGCTCGCCAAGGGAAACCAAGAGAAAACGGGAACACGAGAAACCGGCTCGTATCACTTCGGCACCGTGGCGTTGATGGGCCTGGAGACCAGCGCCGACAGCAGCAGCCCGTTCTGCCGGCTGAGCGCGTGACCGCCGGCCACCAACTCGAAGAACTGATGCAGGCTCGGTAGCCGACGACAAAGCGCAATCACCCGCATCAATGAAGCAACCCGGAACCGTGAACCGGGGCGTTCAACACGTCCGAGCCATGTGGAAGCCTCACTTTCCAGCTATAAGGCTTAGAGTCGCGGGTCGCGAAGGCCCGCTTCACTCACCTTTGGTCACCGCCGGCCCCTCTTTGGATGGCGCATCAAGACAGCGCGCTGGTGCGTCGATCGAGATGACATTCGGGAACATATCCAAAAACGAGATGCGCATATTAGCCATGCATTGTCACGGGTTCCTGCGGGCAGTCTTGTGTGATGCGGCTTGCGATCGCCTGGAGATCCGCGGAATTGAACTTAAAGTACGGAGGCATGAACCCGGCGTCCTCGTTGCGGAAAATCAGCGTATCAGCGGTGTCCGTGTATACGGTCTCGATACGATACTGGATATTCCGACCATCGCCGGTCACGCCCGAGATCTGAACGTCCCAGGAGTCGGCACCTCAGAAGAGCCAAAGAACGGCGATCACGATGACGAGGAACACAGCGAGGCTGATTGTGAATTTCTTTTTCATGAGGTAGTTACTCCATGTCTGTCAGAGATTAGGACTCGGCCGCAGGACACTGCGGCAGACCCGTATGCGCGGGGCTTGAGGAGCAAAAGGCAAGCGCGCTGCAACGCCTGAGTGGCGTCGTGATTGAGGTCTTCTGCCGTTGCCGCCAGCGCCTGGCTGCCGATCGAGATCAGCGAGACGGCGGCCGCCATCAAGAGGAGGTTTTGTAGCCTGCGCCGTAACTTGTGCATGGTCATGTCCCGTCGGTCGCATTGAAATAGATGGCCGGCAGGCAAGCTCTGCCCGACACCACCGCAGCGGTCGCGCCGGTCGGTCGAATCCGAACTCTGGCGGTGGATCGATCGGTTCGTAACGACAGCAACCGGCATAGGTGCGGGTCTCGCGTAGATTCTGTTCGGTAGCGTACAGAGCGGCACGAAAACAGGCGCGGATACCGCTGACCGCTTTCGGCCAGCGCCTCCTGTGCGCTTCGCTCCCAAACGCGCCGGCAGGCGTCAGCGCCACCGACGGTTGTCCGCTCACCCCTAAGTCTCCAGAGGGCGTTCCAGCACCACCCGAAAGGCCTCCGCGCCGCGGCTGAGAAAGGCCTGAGCCGAGCCCCAGAGATAGAGGCGGAAGCGCCGGTAGAGTGTCTCGCCCCAACGGCGAATGACCTCGTCCCGGGCCGCGTCCAGGTTCTCGGCCCAAGCCTTGCGAGTGAGGACATAGTTGTGGCGGTCGTTGTGCACCGCCAACACCTCCATCGGCGACTTGGCCACCGCATGCAGGAAGTCGTGCAGGCAGAGGAAGGCGTGGTCCGCCGGAAAGATTTAGCGGGCGATGAAGCTCGGCTTGTCGTATTTGTCCCGGGATGCACTGGCGTCGAGGTAGACGCACCCGCCTGGCTTGAGCAGTCGCTGGCATTGGCGCAGCACCGCCGGATAATTGGGCAGGTGCTCCATCACGCCTAGAATGACGATGGCGTCATAGGGCTCGGAGGAGCGGTAGGCCAGGAAATCCTCGTTCACGACCCGGCAGGGCAGTTGGCGCCGGTCGATCAAGTCGTTCAGGAAGGTCTCTGACTCGCGGGAGATCGTCAATGAGGTGACCTTGATGCCACGCTGTCCGGCATGTTCGGTGAAGCTCCCCCCGGTGTAGACCAGGGCGCAGACTGGCGAAGCCCAGCATGTCCCCCTGGACATCCAGACTCCCGTTCATATAGGCCTCGCAGATGCGCAGCTCGTCGAGCCCGTCGAGCCGGCGCAGCGCGCTCAAGCCCTTGCGATCGTTCACCAGGATCTTCACCGCCGGCTCACCGGCGCCGAAACGATAGCTGCGGCCGCCCCACAGGCGAACTTCCAACGGGATTTTTACACGGTCGCCGAAGACCCGCTTCTGAATCAGTCGGGCGAGTCGGTCGGTGGCCGAAGCACTAAAAACGGTTGCGCATTCCCTCATCGAGGGTGCCTCCACAGGATCAGGAGTCGGTTGGGCGACCGGCAGCCCAGGAGACCGCTCGGTCACTGCTCTGCCGTCCAGTAAGCATCGTTGAATCTCACTGCTTCGAGAGCTTAACCAAAACATCCGGGTACGTCGGTTCGGTAGCGCACAAAGATAAAATGCTTCGACTATGTGTGCCACCGAACCGACCACCATCAATCCTGGGCGTATTTTGTGCCTTAGCGATTGGAAATCACAATTCCCCGCTGGGTGTTGGCTCAATTCATTGACAGGACAGACACATGAACAAGCAACAGGTCAAAGGTCGGTACGAAGAAGCCAAAGGCAAAGTGAAGGAAGTCACCGGTCATGTAACCGGCAATGAAAAGCTGGAAACGGAAGGAAAGATCCAAAAGAATGTCGGCAAGGTCCAGGCAGGCGTCGGTGATGTCGAGGCGGAGATCAAGAAAGACATCTAAGAGTGCCGAGTAACGAAAAAGTCTTCTAGACAGGCGGTCTCGCTGGTTGAAATCGACCTGTCTAGTGTCTAGAGCTCGTCGAAACTAATCATTCAACATCTCTTGGTATTCAACCGGCGTCGAGCCAGGTGAGCGAACGTTACAGTCGCGACATCTTCTCTTTTCTTGGAATGGCCGTTGGTTTGAAGCGCGCTCGCGTATAGGAGTATGACCATGTCGCTCGGCACTATCTTACTCGTCGTTCTGATTCTGATCCTGGTGGGAGTAATTCCGACCTGGCCGCATAGCCGCAGTTGGGGTTATGCGCCAAGCGGCGTGATCGGCCTCGTCCTCGTCGTCATGTTGATCCTATTATTACTAGGCCGAATTTAGTACGACGACTCTTTGCCGTGCATCAGGGACGCCCGCAACTTTAGGGAACGCTGATTACTGCGTTTCCGGTCCGGGCCAGAATCGGACTTCGCCCCGACTGAGACAGCGAGTCGGCCGGCCCAGATATCGCATGCCCGCCGGTACCTGCGACGGTGGATGCCGGGCATGCGGCACGATTCTGCCGGAGTAATGGAAGACACCGACACCGACCCGGTATGATCCTTCGACTCAGTCTGGCCGATCTGTTCGTCCCGATATGCCGACCCATCTGAATCAGGGAATCATGCGCAGCAAATGGACATTGATCCTGGTCATCGGCGTGCTCGTGGCCGCCGGCGGTGGGCTCTGGTGGCGTGAGACTCCGGTCGCCGTCAGCGTCGTTCAGCCAACGCGCGGCCCCGCCGTAGAGGCGATCTACGCGACCGGCAGCGTGGAGCCCACGGTCATGCTGCCGATCGCCTCCCGGGCAGCGGGAAACCTGGTCGATTTACTTGTCGACGAGGGCGACCAGGTGCGCGAGGGGGAGATCCTGGCCCGGCTCGATGACGCGGACTTGGCCGATACCGTGCAGGAGCTGGACGCGCGGGCACGTCTGGCGCGTCTGAATCTCCAGCGCATGCAGGAGCTGGTGCAACGCAAGGTCGTGGCGACCGCCGAGGTCGACCAGGCGCGCGCGGAGTTGGAGGCAGCCGAGGCTGTGCTGAAACGCGCCAAGGCGCAACGCGGTTTTATGACGCTTGCGGCACCCGCCGATGGCCTCATCATCCGGCGCGATGGCGAGGTCGGCCAGTTCATCCCGGCGGGTCAGGCGGTGTTCTATCTCTCGTGCTGCGCGCCGCTGCGGGTCACGGCGGACGTGGATGAGGAGGACATCCCGCGGGTGCGGGTGGGGCAGAAGGTAGTCTTGCATGCCGACGCCCTGCCGGAGCAGGTGTTCGATGGCGAGGTCGGTCAAATCACCCCCAAAGGCGACCCCGTCGCGCGGACCTTTCGTGTGCGTATCCGGCTCGCCGACCCGACGGGTTTGCAGATCGGCATGACGGTCGACGCCAATCTGGTGGTGACCGAGCAACAGGACGCCCTGCTGGTTCCGTCCACCGCACTCGAGAAAGGCGCGCTCTGGCTGGTAACGGGCGGCCGGCTGCATCGTCAGCCGGTGCGCAGCGGCGTGGCCGGTGCGCTGCGCACCCAGATCCTGGACGGATTGCCGCCGGATGCCCAAGTGGTCGCGCTGCCCACCGAAGACTTTCGGGACGGCGCCCCTGTTCGAATTCGCCCTTCCGATAACGCGCCAACACCCTGATGCTCATCCAGCTCCAGGTCGCGCTCACCCATCTCACCGGGCGTCGGCGTCAGACGCTGGTCTCGCTCACCGGCGTGGTGCTTGGGGTCGCATTCTTCCTGGCGGTGTCGTCCCTGATGCGCGGCTCCGAGCAGGACTTCATTAAGCGTCTGGTCGACAATAGTCCACACATCACCGTCTCCGACGAGGTGCGCCGGCCCCGCACCCAGCCGGCCGAGCGGCGCTGGGCCGGCGGGGCCATCAATATCCGCAACCTCAAGCCGCAGACCGAGACGCGCGGTATCCGCGGCTACCGCGAGAAGCTTGCCCTGGTCGAGGCAATTCCCGGATTGCGGGTCGCCCCGGTGCTGGTCGGCTCCGCTGTGCTCACCTTCGCCGGGCGCGAGGAGGGCGTCACCCTCTCGGGCATCGTGCCGAAGACCATGAAGACCGTATCCACCATCCAGGACAAGATGGTCGAGGGGTCGCTCGACGCGCTCGACGTCAACCCCAACGGAATCGTCGTCGGTACCGGGCTGGCCGAGAAATTCAACCTCGGGCTGGGGCGCAACCTGACCGTGGTGGCAGCAAGCGGCGCGAGTCGCGCCATGAAGGTGGTCGGTATCTTTCGCACCGGCAATGCCGCCGTCGACGAGACGCAGACCTTCACCCTGCTGAAGCGCGCGCAGGTGATGTTCGAGCGGCCCAACCGGGTCAATCGGTTCCTGATCCAGCTCGACGACGCCTATGCCGCGCGTACGGTCGGCCAACGCATCGAGGACGCCACCGGCGACAAGTCGGTCTCCTGGGTCGAGGCGTCGGAGGACATCCTGAGCGTACTGGTGGTACGCAACATCATCATGTACAGCGTGGTTTCAGCGATCCTGATCGTGGCCTCCTTCGGCATCTACAACACCCTCTCGACCATCGTGCTGGAGAAGACCCGCGACATCGCGATCCTGAAATCCATGGGTTTTCACGCGCGCGACGTGCGGCTCATCTTCCTTTTCGAGGGGGTCATCATCGGCGTGATCGGCAGCCTCTTCGGCCTGGCCCTGGGAGCCGGACTCATGCACGTCCTGTCGCTGGTCCAAATCAAGCCGCCGGGCGTCTCGGAGAAGGTCTTTCTGCCGATCTGGTGGGGCGCACAGCAGTTCGTGCTGGCCACGGCCTTCGCCATGACGTCCTGCATCCTCGCGGCCTGGCTGCCGGCGCGACGTGCTGGGCGGGTCCATCCGGTGGAGATCCTGCGGGGGGCGGCGTGAGCGCGGTTCTGCGCGCGGAGAATCTGGTGCGCATCCTGCCGGGCGAGGTCCCGGTGACGCTGGTCAACGACGTCAGTCTCGCCATCGAGCGTGGCGAGTTCATCTGTATCATGGGTCCGTCGGGGTCGGGTAAATCCTCGTTGCTCTATCTGCTGGGTCTGCTCGATGTCCCGACCTCGGGTCGGGTCTGGCTCGACGGCGAGGAGACCTCGCGCTACGGAGAAGACGACCTGGCGAACCGCCGGCTGGAGAAGCTGGGTTTCGTATTTCAGTTTCATTTCCTGCTCGCCGAGTTTTCGGTGATCGACAACGTCACCCTGCCGATCCGCCGACTCGGCCGACTCAATGAGTCCGCCGCGCGTGCGCGTGGTCTGGAGCTGCTGGATCGATTGGGCGTCGTCGAGCAGAGCGCCAAGTATCCGCACCAACTCTCCGGCGGGCAGCGCCAGCGCGTCGCCATCGCTCGCGCCCTGGCCAATGACCCGCTGATCCTCCTCGCCGACGAGCCGACCGGCAATCTCGACTCGGCAGCGGGCGGCACGGTGCGGCAGATCCTCAAGGATCTGGCGCACGAGATGGGCAAGACGGTGGTCGCGGTGACGCACGACGCCTCCTTTGCCGCCGCCGCGGATCGGCGCATTGGCATCGTCGACGGCAGGATCGATGCCGACTGGCGGGCGGTTTAGCAGCGGGCGAGACGTCTGTGGACGGTCGCAAGCGCGCAGGCTGGACGGAGGGTCGACGCCCCACGCGGATCGCGTGTCGGTCATACCCAAGCCCGGTAAACCCGGCCGAGCTTCCGTTTGCAACCACACACGGCGATGCGGGTCGGCGAGTCCAGTCCCGCTGTGCAGCGAAGAAACGTGCCGACCGGTCGACTAGGTCCCGCCCGAGGGCCGTCGGGAGAACGATTTAGTTATACGACGCCTCGGGAAGCAGGCGCTGAAACTCTTTTCGGACCACCTCGTAGCATTCGCACACCCGCGCCTCCAGCCCCGGTCGATCCAGCACGGTGATGTGCCCCCGGCTGTAGCGAATCAAGCCCGCCGACTGCAATCGCCCGGCGGCCTCGGTGACGCCCTCTCGTCGCACGCCCAGCATGTTGGCGATCAGCTCCTGGGTCATGTGCAGCTCGTTCGCGGGCAATCGATCGAGGCTGAGGAGGAGCCAGCGGCAGAGCTGCTGGTCCACGGTATGGTGGCGGTTGCAGACGGCGGTCTGCGCCATCTGAGTCAACAGGGCCATTGTGTAGCGAAGCAGCAGCGGCTGCAGCGCCCCGTGACCGGTAAACTCCAGCTTGAGCACCCGTCCCTTCATGCGATAGGCGTGGCCCGCGCTCTGCACCACGGCGCGATTCGGCACGGTGCCGCCGCCCATGAAGAGGGCGATGCCGACGATGCCCTCGTTGCCGACCACGGCGATCTCCGCGGAGGCGCCGTTCTCCATGACGTACAGCAGGGAGACAATCGCGGTGGTCGGGAAATAGACATGGTTCAGTTCCACGCCCGGCTCGTAGATGGCCATTCCGAGTGGTAGCGGAACCAGTTCCAGATCCGTGCTCAGGTGCGTGTATTCACCCTCGGGCAGGGCGGCAAGCAGATGGTTTTGTCGCGGGCTCGGGGGCGGTAGGTCGGGCATACCGGGCATGGGCGCCCTCGCACATTGGCCGTCCAGAATCGGACCACCCTAATTTCACGGCTGACGACATCGAGCTGTCAAGGCGGTTATGTCCGCTGGCGTACAGACCGAGGCGGCCGGTTCTCCCATTTACTCGCGCAGCAACGCTGTGGCCGGCCTTGGGATCACCGCCAGCCGGGACAATGTTCCGGTTTCACGTTGTCCAGACTCTGGTCGTACAGGGCTTCCGCCGCCCCATAGCAGCCGCAGGCGGCGCCTTGCAGGCCCGCGCGGTCGAGCACGGTGATCTCCCCGCGCCGGTAGTGAATCAGATTGCGGGCCTGCAGTGCGCTCGCCGCCTTGGTAACGCCCACGCGGCGCACCCCCAGCAACAGGGCCAGGAGCTCATGGGTGACGTGGAAGTGGTCGGAATGCGCCCGATCTCGGGACATCAACAGCCAGCGGGCGAGGCGAGCCTCCACTAGGTGGAAGCGGGTGCACGCGAGCAACTGCGTGCCCTGGTTCATCAACACGTCGAGATAGCGGTGGAGCCTTGCCCGTAAGGCGTCGCTCTGGCGCAACGCCTCGGCGAATCCTTCGCTCGACAGACGCCACGCCGGCCCCGCGCCCTGGACGAAGGTGCGGATCCGCGTGATATCAACCCCCAGGATGAGCGGCGTCCCGATCATGCCCTCATTGCCGACCAGCCGCACCTCCAGACCGGTGTGATCCGAGGGCGCGGTCACCAGGGACACGAAGCTGTCAGTGGGGAAATAGGCATTGCGTATCCGGTCGCCAGGCTCGCTGATCACCTCGCCGCGCCTCAGCTCGACGGAGTCGCAGCTCGACAGAATCTTTCGCTGATCACGCTTGGGCAGCGCGCCCAGGAGGCGATTGTCAAAGTGTGCCGTTGTCTTCGCGGAGTGGGGCACGCGCGTTCTCCTGTTGATCGGTATAGCCGAAGAACAGCCGTCACAAGTGTGAAAGCCGCCGGTACAATCGGCCGTGATGGGAGAGCAATACACTCAATGACCCGTTCGGTCGGTACGCTGGCAAACATAGCGCGCGCATTCAAGGCATCCCAGTGCGGCGCTCAATGCCCCATCGGGGGCGCCGAAGCCCCCTACCGAAAGCCCATTGCTTTGTGTGCTAGCGAACAGACGCTCGCCGTGGCAGAGATTATCGTGGGGGTACCGAATGCTCAAACACCCTCTGATAGGAGAAGCGCCATGCCTCTGATTACATTAGTCATCACGTTGGTGGTTGTCGGATTGATCCTGTGGGTGATCAATAATTACATCCCGATGGATGGCGCCATCAAGAAGATCTTGAATGTGGTGGTCGTGATTGTCGTGATTCTTTGGCTGTTATCCGTCTTTGGCCTTATGCCTCCGATATCGGGGATGCGGATCGGCTGATCGTTCTACGCGTGGCATTTCCACGATTGGAGAAGTAACCCCGTGAATATCATTAGGATTGCAGCTATCGCCTTGATCATCGCCGGTGGCTTGGGTCTGGCGTATGGCGGTTTCAGCTATACCAGGGAGTCGCAGCAGGCAAAGCTGGGTCCGATCGAGCTGACGGTGACTGACCGGCAATGGGTCGGCATTCCCGTGTGGTCGGGCATGGCGGCGGTCGCGCTTGGCGCGCTGCTGCTGGCCGTGCCGGGGAAGGGCTAGGCGGTGCCGCTTCGACCAATACCATCGCGCCCTCCTCTGGAGGGCAAAGGAGAGTGCCATGAGTGCTGACACATTATCGAAAAGGCAGGTTCTGAGCCGGAGGGCAAAGCATATCGCAACCCTCTACCATCCCCGAACCTGGAAAGAAAAAGGACTCTGGTGGACCGGCGGGCTGTTTCTAATCACCTATCTGATTGTCGTCGTGATCCTGGGCATCTATTGGTCGCGCTCGCCGAGCCTGTATGACGTGCGGGAGCAGGCGCTCGCGTTGGTCGATCAGGATGAGACCAAACTGGTCACGGGGGCCGTCACTACCGCCACCGCCATCCGGATTGGCGAGACCCTGCTCGACAAGCCCGGCGGCTATCTGACCAATGACGTCAGCCCTCCGGGCGTCTATCTGGACAACATTCCTGAATGGGAATTCGGCGCATTGACCGCGTGGCGCGATCTGCTCAACGCCTTGCGTAACGACTTCAGCCGCGCCCAGTCCCAGTCGGTCGAGGACAAGGATCTGGCAATCGCGCAACCTCAGTCCAATTATCAATCGGACTCTTGGATCCTGCCTTCCACCGAAGCGGAGTACCGCAAAGGTATCGACGCCCTCTATCGTTATAACCATGGACTCTCCGATACCGCGGCCGTGCATGCCCAGTTCTTCGCCCGCGCCGACAATCTCGCCACCTATCTCGAAGTGGTCGAAAAGCGCCTTGGCAGCCTCGCGCAGCGACTGTCCTACGCGGTCGGTCAGGCCCCGCTCGATACCGCCTTGGCCGGCGACCCCGGCGCCCGTCAGTCGACACCGGTTCCCTCCCAGACGCCCACCAAGACGCCCTGGCTCAAGATCGACAACATCTTCTTCGAGGCCCGCGGTTACACCTGGGCATTGCTGGAAATCCTGCAGGCGATGGAGATCGACTTCGCATCCGTGCTCAAGGACAAGAATGCCGTGGTCTCCCTAGAGCAGATCACGCGCGAGCTGAACAACACGCAGAACATCATCTGGAGTCCGCTGATTCTCAACGGCACCGGATACGGCCCCATGGCGAATCATTCGCTGGTGAGCGCCTCCTATATCTCGCGGGTCAATGCCGCGATCACGGATTTGCGCAGTCTTTTGCAAAAGGGTTAATTCAGTGCTTGGAACGGATCGTCCGTTCGGCGCCTTGCGCAAGCGGTACTGCGTCAACCAAGCCGAACCAATCAATCAATAGCGGGCATCGCCGACGCTAATAGACGTTTCACTTGGATCCCGACAGGGTTGCTCTTGGCACTTGCGTGGGTCAACCGGTCGGCGCGCACTGGTGATCAGGCGCCGGTGCGGCCCATCATCCGTGTAGGGATGATGCAGTCGGCCGATGCCTCGCGGGAATGGGCGATTCGTCCGGCCGATGATGGGGCGAACCCCATCTTGCAAGCCCCGGACAACGCCACGCCCATAATCGGTGTGCCGGACTTATCACCGATGCCGAGTGCCGTGGACAACCGAGGGGCAACGCCTCCAGTTGCACGGCGCTTGCCCGTGCGCTTTGCAAATGTACCAAGTCACCGGCTTTCTTGTCGTATGTACGCTGGCGAACAGACGTCGGCGCTGCTGTGTCGTTAGAGTGTCGCTTACCGGACCAACCGGATTTGTTAAGGCTTCATGTCATGCCATACAACCAGATCATGATCAACCTGGTCGCCTTCGGAGCGATCCTCTGGGCGGTGAGTGTCTATATCCCGATGGCGCAAACCTTCGTAAGGTCGCGAATACGAGCATCGCGGTCCCGTTCGTGCTAGTAGGCGTTGTTCCGGCAAACCGCCGGGTGAATGATTTATAACAGGAGAACGTTATGACACAGTCGAGAGATGAATATGTCACAAGCATGAAGGCGCAGCTCGATGAATGGAACGCGAGTATCTCCGCCTTGGAGGAGAAGGGGCATGAAGTCAATGAGGATGCCAAGGAGAAATATGAAGAGCAGCTCGTAGCGCTGCGCGCCCAGCGTGCGGAAGGCGAGAAAAAGCTGGAGGAGATGCGGTCTGCAACCGAGAGCACCTGGGAACAGGTCAAGCTGGAAAGCGATAATGTCTGGGAGGCATTGAAAGATTCTTACCAGGCGTTTGCCGCGCACTTTAGCTCGCATTCCAAATAGCCGTCGAGCATGCCATGCGGCACGGGTGACATGACGAGAGGCCGCGCATCTTGAACACCTCTCCGGACATGGGGTCCGGAGCGGCAGGGCCTTGAGAGTGAGCCTGTCATCTCGGGAAACGCTGATCAAAAAGCCTTTGCGGCATTTGATCGGCTCGCGGTCCGCGAGGCGCGACTCCGGCAAACGCTAGTTTTTGGCCAGGCCGAGCAACGAAGTCGACCCCGTTGGCCTTGCACCAGACCATGATCGCCTCGCGGCAGACGCCGGAATCCCCCGTGCTCTATGCCTGCGGATCGCGATGATCGACGAACTACCCATCGAGGCGCTCGATGATCCGCATGCGGGTCTCGACCTCACCCGGCAGCTGCCCGCGCCGCCGTCCGAGCTGATATTGCCCCCATCGAATTCGCCCACCACCGCACGCCGGACCCAGGCGTGAAATTCCAGCTGCTCGGGGTTACACTCCGTCATTGAAAGGTCGCCCTCTAGGTTGGTTATAACTGGCGGATTGCAAAGCCGTTATGCCAGAGGGGGTGGCCTTTTTTCAAGCCCTTGTGAGTGGGGCAAGCGGTCCAAGAAGCATCAGGGTAGTGGCCGCGCAGTTGTGCCCCCGTTCACTTGCCATCTCTCATTCCAGACGGTGGCGGCCGTGTGATGCGGCGAGTCCGCCGACCAGGTCTGTGCGGGGGAGGCGATCGCAATCTCAGCTTCCGCAACCGGGTACCCAACGAACGAAAGGGTAGAGACGAGATGTACAAGGGCGAGCGCTTCAACAGCATTTCCCATTTGGTCGGCGCCGCGCTGGCCCTCGGCGGGACCGCTGTGCTGGTGTCGCTTGCCGGCGTTCACGGCGGGGCTATGCGTATCGTTAGCTTCAGTGTCTACGGGCTCACCTTGATCCTGCTGTATCTCTTCTCGACCCTCTACCATAGCCTGCGCGGGCGGACGAAACGGGTGTTTCAGGTGTTGGATCACCACGCCATCTACCTATTGATTGCAGGCACCTATACGCCGTTCTGCCTTGTGGCCCTGGGCGGCGCGATCGGCTGGTGGCTGTTTGGCGCGATCTGGGGGCTGGCTCTGCTGGGTATCGTCATCGACACGCTGCGCGGGAAGGGCGGGGGCATGCTGTCGGTGGTCATCTATTTGATGATGGGCTGGCTGATTGTGTTCGCCCTCGATGCCATCATTGCCGCCTTGCCTCCGGCCGGCTTCCGACTGCTCGTGGCGGGCGGCGTCTTCTACACCGTTGGTGTGATCTTCTACGCGCTGGACAACGCCCGGCCCTGGTGCCATGGCATCTGGCATCTGTTCGTCCTGGCCGGAAGCGTCAGCCACTATTTCGCGATTCTGCTCTATTTGTAACCGGACAAA
Source organism: Chromatiaceae bacterium (assembly GCA_041736365.1). Taxonomy (GTDB): domain Bacteria; phylum Pseudomonadota; class Gammaproteobacteria; order Chromatiales; family Chromatiaceae; genus JBGSTR01. The sequence goes on from JBGSTR010000604.1 coordinate 12,565, forward strand.
GTAAGGTCTATTGGTCGGGCACCGGGAGTTGCCGGCACTAGTCCAGCAGCTCCGACGCCGGCTTGCAGATGAAACCACTGGAGGCCGGAGCGAGCCTCCGCAGCCTTTCGACCATCACCCGTCGCTTACCTCGTCGGTCCACACCTTAAAGCTCTTCAGGGCGTTGGGCCCGAAGGTGTTGCTGATCGCAACGTCGGCGGCGTCGCGGCCACGGGCGATCAACACACGCCCGATGCGTGGGATATTGTTGCGGGCGTCGAATGTGTGCCAATGGCCGTCAAGATAGACCTCGAGCCAACCGGCGAAATCCATGGTGCCATAGGGCGGCGGCATGCCGATGTCGCCGAGGTAACCGGTGCAATAACGTGCGGGGATATTCATGCAGCGACAGAACGCGATGGCGAGGTGCGCGAAGTCGCGGCAAACGCCGGTGCGCTCGTGGAAAGCCTCGTAGGCGGTCCTGGTGGGGCTCGCGTGCTCATAGCTAAAGACAATATGCCGATGGACATAGTCGCAGATCGCCTGGACGCGTGCCCATCCCGTGGGTGACTTGCCGAACAGCTGCCATGCGGTTTCGGAAAGGCGATCGGTCTCGCAATATCGGCTCCCCAGCAGGAACAGCAGGGTCTCGTCCGGGAGCTCTTCCACCGGTGTCTGTCGCGCGTGCGGAACCACCGGGTCCGGGAGACCCGTATCCCGCACCAGCGCATCGGTTGACAGCCGAATCTGTCCCGGGGGGGCAACGATACGGCTGCACCAGTTGCCGAAACTGTCGCGATAAGCGGTGAGCGGAACGGGCGGGTCGGCGATCAGGTGGTCGGGAATGATCATGTCGGAGACGCGCGAGTAGTGCACGCTCAAGGTCAGCATCATCGGGGTCGGCTGCTGGCAGTCGTAGATCAGCTCGTAGCCTATACGGATCTTCATGAATGGGCTCCTGAGCCGCCCGTGCTACCTGGAGCAGGCGCGGCAGTTTCGAGTGTTGGTGTAGGGTCGGCTACGTGGGATCGCGCGCAGCGCGGATCGCACACGCACCGCACGGCAATTCAACGTCACCTTGCGCAGCATCTTGGGAGCGCTGCGCGTGTAATCCCGACGTGTCCCCGAACGGCGTCGTCGGCGGCCTTACCAGTCCAGCTTGGGCAGACTGCTGAACACCTGCCGAGTGCCTTCCGTCCATTGCTTTCGGAGCGCGCCGAAGTACGCATCCCCCTCGTCGAAGCGGCGGCGCATCCGCACTTCGAGGCCGTCTCGCTCATAGCAGATCAAATCGATCGGCATGCCGACGGATAAATTGCTGCGCATCGTAGAGTCGAACGAGACGAGGACACATTGTGCTGCATCGTTGAGCGAGGTCGAGCGGGTAATGACCCGATCGATAATCGGCTTCCCGTATTTGGTCTCCCCGGTCTGGAGATAGGGCGTCTCCACGCTGGCCTCGATGAAGTTGCCCTCCGCATAGATTCGGAAAAGGCGCGGCGGCTCGCCTGCAATCTGGCCGCCGAGGATGAACGAGGCGTTGAAGCCCCCACAACTCGCGGCCAGGTGTTGGCCGTCGCGCCGATCGACGTCCCGCATGGCGTCCGACAGCAGCATTGCGGCATCGAACATGGACTCCGTGGCCCAGAGATTGGGCACCCCATCCTTGGCGTTGCGCTGCTTCAGCAAGCTGACGACGGCCTGGGTTCCGGCCAGATTGCCCGAGCTCAATAGAATGAAGACCCGATCGCCGGCGCGCTCAAACACGGTCATCTTGCAGAAGCTCGCAAAATTGTCGACCCCGGCGTGGGTACGCGAGTCCGATGCAAGCACCAACCCGGCGTCGAGCATGATGCCAATACAATAGGTCATGGCGGATCCTGTCTGTTCATCGCTTTCGAAACAATTATGGAAACGCGAATTAAATGCCGTCCTGGCATTCGATCCGCTTGCGGTCCGATAGGCGCGATCCCGGACCGCTCCATTTTCAAGCCCTTAACGTACTTGAAAATGCCGGGCCATCCCTGGCCCGGACGGGAAACGCTCTAAATCAGCGTCTGCCTAGAGAAGACGGCGGGGCAGCCAGGGCCTCGAACCCGGAGATCACATCGAACAGCTCCTCGTCGATTCCGCTCTGGCGCAAACGGTGGAATGTCCCGTTGAGGTCCTCCAGCAGTTCGTCGATGTTCTTGTCGGCGCGCTGCATCGCCGCCAGACGGCTGGCGTTCTCGCTCGCTAGGGATTCGGCGCAGGCCCGGAACAGCGAGACGAAGAGATACTCGCGGATGAGGGCCCGCAGGGTCGAGGTCTCGTCGCCCATGACCTCGGGCAGATTCTGTGTCGGCCAAGGAATCGCGGCCAGGTCGCGCTGCCAGGCTCCGTCCAACGGCAGCAGCCGCTGCTGGACGGGCTCATAAATCGCGCCGGAGGTGGGGCGGTTGTAAAAGAGATGGAGCTCGGTGATCTCACCCTGGCTATAGCGCGTCTCGCTCTCGATGAGAATCTGTCGGACCAGAGGGGTGATGGCCTGGACCGAGTTTGGCACGGCGAAGACGCCCAGCAACGGCAGACTCGCGTCTGCCAGGCGGGCATGAACGCGCTCCCCGACCGCCCAGCTCCGGGGCCTGCCGGGCGGGGCGGCAAGGGCTTTCACCGCATAATCGGCGACCACGTCGTTGAAACGGCCCACCAGTCCCTGGTCCGACCCGAACACGATCGCACCGACGGGTCCCACAACGGTTGGCCGCTTGCCTTCCGTCATCGGCACCAGCGGCGCGCGTTTCCGGAAACAAATGCTCAACCCCAGCTCCACGCTGCGGTAGTAGTCGGCCAATGCACGCACCGACTTCTCGTATTGGCCGATGTTCGAGGCGGCCAGGGCCTTCATTGTGCGAACGACGGATCGCAGATCGCCGGCACTGTTGATCTTGCGCCGCAGGCTCGCGGTGGTGTCGCTCATTGCGGCTTGGAGGATTCCGTCCAGTCCTCCGAGGCTGCTGGTCGCGCCGCGCGCCCCACGGCGCTTTCGATCGATCGCGCCAATTTATTGGCGGCGCCGTCTACGGCCTGGCCCAGGCTCGCCGCCTTGTGCGTAACCGCCATGGGCGAGCGGCCTTCGATGCGGGCTTCCAGCAGGCAGCGTTTATCGTTCTGGCCGCTCTTGTCGGCGTTCTCGTCGCTCAGATGCATCTCCACTCGTGTGATGTGATCGCTGAAACGATTCAGGGTGGCCTCCACTGTGCCGCGCAAGTGCGCCGCCATCGCCTCATGGACTTCGATGTTGTGGTCGGTGTTGATCTGGATTTGCATAGTTCGCTCCTTATGATTGTGATGAATAGCGATCGGCTCAGAACCGGAAAACCGCTGCTACGCCGGCCTGCGTTGGCATGCGCTGAGATGGCATGACAACAACCCGGCCTCCCGCCTTGGCGACCATCTCGGCCAGGTCGTCGAGCAGGTCATCGACTTCCGGGTGGCTCAGGCCAGCGGATTCGATCCGGCCTGTCGTGCTGTCGATCCGGCCGGCCAGTTGGCGGTCGGCCTCGATCAGCAGCGTTGAGACCCGTCCGTTGACCGCTGCTTCGGCCACCTGGGCCAGATCGTCGCTGCCCAGTTGCTTCGCCCCGGCTTGTTCGAATTCCTCGACCAGCGTGGTCAATCGCGCCTGATACCCGGGTTCAATGGCTTGCCAGGCGAGCACCCCGAGCTCATCGAGCGGCAGTGCAGCGGTGTTCAGCATGATGCCACCGGCCACCAGAAACGGGTTGTGGCTAACTGCGTGAAAGAGATGATGATGCTCGGGCAAGGCGGCTAGGATCAGCGGCAAACCCGATGGTTTGGAGTGCTGTTCCAGCACCGCACGGTCGACGGCGCGGAAGAATTTCTCTGCGTCCAGGTCCACTTCGTCCTTTTTGCCGCCCAGGCTGTGATGCATGGGCTGGCGTCCCTGGCCGACGCCGCCATGGGAGGATACTTTTTGCTGCGGCTCGGTCAATTCCCTGCCCAGGGCGTCCTCCATGGTGCGAGGCACGCCCGACGCCAGTTCGATCTCGTCAAGCCCATCGCGGTTGCCCTCGAAAAGGCGAATGTGGTGGCGGGACAATTCAAGAACCTGGTAGCGATCAACCGATTGCAAAATACGCCGCAAGGGCTTGGTATGAAAGCTGTCGGCCACGACGACCAGTTCGTCGACCGGCCGTTGCAGCAGGAACACGCGAAACAGGCCTGACCCGCCCAGCACGGCAAGTCCATCCAGCGTATGGTCCCAGAAGGCTCGATCCTGAGCGAGAGCTGCAAACGGTTCCAGAAGCTGCTGCGCCTCGGCGGGCGAATGCTTCTCCTGAAGCGATGCCGCCAACTGCTTCACCAGATTGCCGAAGCTGATGGGGTCCTTCTGGTTGTCTGGATGGTGTCGGTGCGTCGGCTGGTAGAGCGAGAGACAGGGCGGTTGTTGAGCCGATACCAACTCGGCCAGCGATTCGGGGGTGAGCATATTCATCATAACTTCCTGTTCGTTGTGGTGTCGGGCTTGGGTTGAAGCTGGGCTTCATCCGGTTCGACGTCAGGTTAGGGTTGGGCTGTCGCTTCAGTCTTCTGTTCCGACTCGGGCTTGGAGGTTGCCTCGGGCAAGAAACCTTCGAGCGCATTGCGGGTAATCTGGACGATGCTTGCCCGATCCCCGTCGCTCAATTCCTCGGCGGTTTCGAAGTGCGCGGTCACCGCATCCGGGATGGCCGCCGCCGCCTCGCGCACGGCGTGTTCGGCCTCCGTCATCCGCTCGATCGGCACCGCGTCGAATAGCTTCGCGGTCAACGCCAGCAGGATGGCGATTTGCGCGGGTACGGACACCGGGGCAAATTCCGGCTGCTTGAGGCAGGCGCGGATGCGCCGTCCGTGCTCGATGATCTTGCGCGTGTCTTCATCCAGTCGGGCGCCGAAGCGGGCAAAGGTTTCCAGCTCCTCGAACTGGGCGTAGGCGAGCTTGAGGTCGCCCGCCACCGCGCGATAGGCCGCGCGTTGCGCCTTGCCGCCGACGCGCGAAACAGATTTGCTGACATCGACGGCGGGCAGCACGCCCAGTTCGAATAGCGACGGCGAGAGGTAGACCTGCCCGTCGGTGATGGAGATCAGGTTGGTCGGGATGTAGGCGGAAATGTCCTGCGCCTCGGTTTCAATGATGGGCAGCGCGGTCAGCGATCCGCCGCCGAGCTCCGGGCGCAGGTGGGTCGCACGTTCCAGCAGCCGCGAGTGGATGTAAAAGATGTCGCCGGGAAAGGCCTCCCGGCCGGGTGGTCGGCGCAGCAGCAGGGACAGCTCGCGATAGGCGCGCGCATGATGCGTGAGGTCGTCGTAAACGATCAGCACGTCGCGGCCCTGCTCCATGAAATACTCGGCGATGCTGGTCGCGGCGTAAGGCGCGATGTAGGCGAGGCCGGGCGGATCGTTGCCTTCGGTGACGACCACGATGGTGTACTCCATCGCGCCCTTTTCGCGCAGTTTTGCGATCACCTTGGCCACACCGGACGCGCGCTGGCCAATGGCGCAATAGACGCACAGCACATCCTGGCCGCGCTGGTTGAGTATCGTGTCGAGGGCAACTGCGGTCTTGCCCGTCTGCCGGTCGCCGAGAATCAGCTCGCGCTGGCCGCGCCCGACGGGGATGAGCGCATCGATGACCTTGATGCCGGTTTGCAAGGGCACGGTCACCGGCGCGCGGTCCATGATGTGCGCGGCGGGGCGTTCGACCGGCAGGCGCGCACTGGAGACCACCGGACCCTTGCCGTCCAGGGGCAGCCCCATCGGATTGATGATTCGTCCGATCAGGCCGTCACCCACCGGCACATCCACCACGTGCCCGCTGCGCTCGACTTCATCGCCGGCGTTCAGCCGCCAGTAGTGGCCCAGCAGAACGGCGCCGATTTCATCGGCATCGACGTTGAAAGCGATGCCGTACACATCGCCTGGAAACTTCAACACCTCCTCGGAACCGACACCGGGGAGGCCGGAGACCTTGGCGATGCCCGTGGCAATGCTGGTGATCGTGCCGACTTCCCGTGGCGTCAGTCGGGGTACGAAGGCCTCCCGTGCCTGGCTGATCCCGGCAAACGCGTTGTCGATAACGTCCTGGAGGTGCTCAGGTTCCATGGTCGCTGGCGCTTTGTTCGGGCTTGGGCTCAGCCGCTTCGGACTTGACTTGCGTCTTCAGCAGCTCGTCGACGCCCCTTTCCAAATCGGCGAGGTAATCCGCGATGCTCCAGGCCAGTTTTTGCCCATTCGTGCTGAGCTCGATCCCGCTTACGAGGCCCGGCGCGGTCTCGAGCTCGACTTGAATTCCTGACGAAAAAGTTTCGTTGAGCGCGACTTGGAGCGCCGCGCGTTGCTCCGCGGGCAGGTCGAAGGCACTGCGCAGCAGCGCGGGTTTGCTGCCGCCCTTCAGGGCCTCGGCGAAGGCTTCCTTGGCCTGCCCGTCCAGCGCGCGCAAGCGGCGGATGAAGACCTCGGCCATGCGTTCTTCCAGGCTCGTCGCGGCCAGATCGGTCAGCGCCTTGCGCGCGATGGCAAACACCTCCGCCTGGGTCCGGCGACGGATGGCCTCACTCAATTGATGGCTGTCGTTGCGCAAGGTCTGCATCCGCTGGGTGCTCAAGGTATCCGCGGCCCGCCGCGCCTCGTCCAGGAGCCGCTGCCGTTCGGCCTTAGCCTCGTCCGTCGCCTGGCTCAGCAGCGTGGCACGCTGCTGCTCGAATGCCTCGTTTTTTTGTTGGAGCTCGTCGCGCTCTTTCCGGGCCTCTGTCCTTTTTGCGTCGGCGTCCGCCAGTTCGGCGGCAATCCGCTGTTCGCGCGCGTCGATGGCGTCGAGGATAGGCTGGTAAAGAAAGCGCTTCAGCAACCACACCAGGATGAGGAAGTTGATGACCTGCGCCGCGACGGTGAACCAATCGATCAGCACGACTAGTTCCCGACGGCCCGGGCGATGGCGTGATTCCAGAACGGATTGGCGAAAAGGAGAATCATCGAGACGACGAAGCAGTAGATGGCCGTGGATTCGATCATCGCCAGGCCGACGAACAGGGTTCGGGTGATGGTTGCGGAGGCGTCCGGCTGCTGCGCCAGCGAGGTCAGCGCCGTCGCCACCGCCCGACCCTCCGCGAGCGCCGGTCCCATGGTGCCGAAACCGGTGGTGAGGCCAGCGATGACAATTGATGCCACCGCGATGATCGTCATGCTGTCCATGGTGTCTCCTGTTGTGGCTGGTTCAAGGGCGAAGCGCGGCTTCGTGCTCGGGCTCCGGCTTGCGGACTTGGGTGGCGGCCGCGATGTACACCGCGGCCAGGATAAAGAAGATGTAGGCCTGCACCATGCCGGTGAGCAGCCCGAGCAGTGTCATGACGATGGGAAAGACGAAGGGCGTGATGCTGAGCAGGATGCCGATGATCATCGCCCCGCTCATCATGTTGCCGAACAGACGGACCGCCAGCGCCAGGGTGCGCGAAATCTCACTGATGATGTTGAACGGCAGCATGATGACCGTCGGTTCCATGTAGGACTTGAGGTAGTCGCCCATACCTCGCCCCTCGATGCCGAACAGCGGCACGGCGACCAGCACGCAAAGCGCCAGGGCCGCCGTGGTCGAAAGCGAGCCCGTCGGCGGCTCGAAGCCCGGGAAGACGGTGAAGAGGGCGGAGACGGCGACGAACAGGAACAGGGTGCCCAGGAAGCCCAGATACTTTCCCGGTTGAGTCAGGCCGACATCCTCGATCTGCTTTTCGAGGGCGGTGACGACGATTTCGAGCAGATTCTGCCAGCGGGAGCGCTGCAGGTCCCTGGACAGTCTGCGGCTGACGAGTCTCGATCCGACAACCAGGACGAGCATGACCGCCCAGGTGAACGCGATGGTGGCGTTGAGCTTAAGGAACCCGTATTGCCAGAAGATCATCTCGTCGGGGCTAAGGCGCATGGCGGGTCTCCGTTGCCCGGCGGATTGGCCGGTGCTCCGACGAGCGCGTGAGCCGGGTCACGAGCGGGCGCGCCATGACAAACCCGAGCAGGCACGCCAGCAGTGGTTGCCAATGCGCGCCTCCGACGACGTAAAATCCGGCCAGAACGAGGCTTGTTCGCAGCAGAAAACTGCCGAGAAACCAGAGCGCCGACCGCCGCGACGACGCACCCTTGCGCACCGTCCACCACAGGCCGCCGAAGAAAAACCCGCCGAGCAACAGACCTGCCACCCCCGCCAGCACCAACGTCAGCGGTTCATCCATCGCGATCCTCCTCTTGGTCCCGCATGGCCCTGTCTTCCTTGTCCACCCAATGCCACGCGTTTAGACAGCCGATGGCAAGCCCGGCCACCAACAATGCCAGCGTCCAGGAGCGGCCGCCCGGATAGCGCTGGTCCAGCCAGAGCCCGAGCGCCGCGCCGAGTAGGGTCGGAATCGCCACCGACCAACCGATCAGCCCCATCATGCCCAAGCCGAACCAGACACCCGCCGCGTCGTTGCGTTTGGCCTTGAGCTTGCGCGCCGCCTTCGCGCCGACTTCCTGACCGAGCGACGGCTCTGGCTTCGATGGCTGATTCCGGATCTCGTCACTCATGGTGAAATGCCGCCATGCGCCGGATGAGCCCGCTTTCCATTTTCGCCAGGACCGCGCGCACGCTCTGCTCCTGCTCGTCCAGGGTCAGAAACTCCTGTTCCACCGCATCGCGCAAGTGGCGAAGGTCCGTTCCGCCCAGCGCCCGGCGCACGGAAACGAGCACATCCGGGCCGGTCTTGACCAACACCCCTTCATCCACCGCTACATAGACCTCGCCTTCCGCTTCGGTTTCGTAGGTCAGGATGCCCGGCGCGATCGCGGCCACACAATCGAGGCGGTGCGGCAGGAGTCCGAACGCGCCCTCGCGCGTCTCCGCGACGATGCGCGACACACCAGACCTCTCGGCGAAGATTTGGAAGGGCAGGAGAATCTTAAGATTCATGGGGATCGACTGCAGGTTCAGGCTTCGCTTCTGGATCCGTCCCGGGCTTCGAGTCGGCCTTGGCCTCGCTTGCCGATCCGGGTTTGTCTGGGTCTAGGGGCGGGCCGGCTTTCGTCTTTCCCTTCGCCTCGTCCACCGCCCCAATCATGTACAGCGCGCTCTCCGGGGTGTCCTTGAATTCGTCGCCGAGGATGCGCTCACAGCCGTCCAGTGCGTTCTCCAGGCTGACCAGTTTGCCTTTGAGCCCGGTGAACTGCTCGGTGGTGAAAAAGGGCTGGGTGAGATAGCGCTCCAGGCGACGGGCCCGGGCAACCACGTTGCGGTCCGCCGGCGAAAGCTGCTCCAGGCCGAGCATCGCAATGATGTCCTTGAGCTCCGTGTATTGCGCAAGGGTGCGCCGGATCTCCTGCGCCAAGGCGTAATGGCGTGCGCCGACGATGCCCGGCGTGGCGATCTTCGAGCTGGACTGCAATGGGTCGATGGCCGGGTAAAGGCCTTCGCTGGCCCGCTTGCGCGAGAGCACGATAGAGGCGGAGAGATGCGAAAAGGTATGCACCGCGGCCGGATCGGTGAAATCGTCCGCCGGCACGTACACCGCCTGGATCGAGGTAATGGCGCCGGCATCGGTATTGGCGATGCGTTCTTCCAGTTGCGACAACTCGGTGCCCATGGTCGGCTGGTAGCCCAGGCGCGACGGCATCTGCCCCATCAGGCCGGAAACCTCCATGCCGGCCTGGATGAACCGAAAGATATTATCGACCAGCAGCAGAACGTCGCGATGCTCGTCGTCGCGGAAATACTCGGCCATGGTCAGCGCCGCGTGGCCGACGCGAAAGCGGGCGCCCGGCGGTTCGTTCATCTGGCCGAATACCATCACCATGTTCGGCAGCACGCCAGCCGCCTTCATGTCGCGGTAGAGCTCTTCCCCTTCGCGGCAACGCTCTCCGATACCGCAGAAAATGCTCACGCCTTCGTGCTGACCGACCATGTTGTTGATCATCTCGGTGAGCAGCACCGTCTTTCCCACCCCCGCGCCGCCGAACAGGCCTGCCTTGCCGCCACGTTCCAGCGGCATCAGCACGTCGATGATTTTGATGCCGGTTTCGAAGATCTCGGACTTCGTGGAACGTCGTGCCAGGGGCGGCGGCGCCCGATGCACGGAACGCCACCGGACATCCGACAACGCCCCTGCGCGGTCGATGGTGTTGCCGAAGACATCGAACATGCGCGAGAGGATGCCCTTGCCCACCGGTGCCTGCAGAGGACCGCCCGTGTCCTCCACCGCCATCCCGCGCGCGAGACCCTGGGTGGGCGTCAAGGCAATCCCGCGCACGTGCCGCTCATCCAGTTGCGCCAGCACTTCGATGACGATCTGTCTTTCAGCGCCGGTGCGCAGCACCGAGTAAATCGGCGGCAAATGCTGATCGAAGCGGATGTCGACGACGCTGCCGCGCACCGAGACGACGACGCCGGAAATCGCAACACCGGGGGCTCTTTCCATTTCCGGATTCGGTTTCACAAGGCTATGCCTCTCTCGCCACGGCGCTCGCGGCAGGCGCGGCGCCAAGCGCATGGTG
>JBGSTR010000611.1:0-4915 GCA_041736365.1 Chromatiaceae bacterium
GCCGGCTCGGCCGGGTGGCTCTCGTGCTGATGCTGGTCGGGGTCGCGGTCGCGCTTGCCATTGCGGCCGCCGTGGCCACCGGTGGGGAGCCGCTACACTATTTGCTCGGTGGTTGGGCGCCGCCCCTGGGCGTGGCGCTCAAGGCGGACGGTCTATCCGCCGTGATGCTGCTGACTACCTCGGTCTTGATCCTGGCCGTCGGGATCTACGCGCAGCGGGATTTCCGCCCAACCGTCGGCGCCCCGGAGACGCGAACTTCCCTGGCGTTCTGGATGCTCCTGTTCGGGGTGTGGGCGGGGCTCAACATCGTCTTCCTGGCACAGGATCTGTTCACACTGTTCGTGGCGCTGGAGCTGCTGACCTTCTCCGCGGTGCCCCTGGTGTCGCTCGACGGCCGCTCCGAGACGATCGCCGCGGCGTTGCGCTATCTGCTCTTTGCGCTCCTCGGCTCGGTCCTCTATCTGCTGGGTAGCGTGCTGGTCTACGGGACCTACGGGACCCTCGATATCGTATCCGTGGCGGCGCATTTGGCCGAGTCGGACCGGCTGCCGCCGGCAATGTTGGTCGCCATCGCGCTGATGACGACCGGCTTGGTCGCCAAGACCGCGCTGTTTCCGCTGCATCTGTGGCTGCCGCCCGCGCATGCCGGGGCGCCGCCCGCCGCCAGCGCCGTGCTCTCGGCCTTGGTGGTCAAGGGTTCCTTCTTCGTGATCCTGCGCATCTGGTTCGACCTCGCCCCGGGGTTGCTCGACACGCCCTCCGCTCAGGTTCTCGGCGGAATGGGTGCGGCGGCGATCCTCGTGGGCAACGTTGTCGCGCTGGGGCAGGCACGGCTGAAGCTCCTGGTGGCGTACTCGACCGTGGCTCAAATCGGCTACCTATTCCTTGTTTTTCCACTGGCCGCTACGGCGCTTGGGCCGACCCCGGCGCTCGCCGGCGGCATGCTCCAGGTGGTCGCCCACGCCTTGGCCAAGGGGGCCCTGTTCATGGCCGCCGGGCTGATCTATGGCGTGTTGGGGCACGACCGGGTGCGCGAGTTGGCAGGTATCGGCCGCGTCCTGCCGATTACGCTGCTGGGGGTCGCGCTTGCGGGTCTGTCGCTGGTGGGGATTGCGCCGAGCGGGGGCTATTTGGTCAAGGCCGTGCTGCAGGCGTCCGCGGAGGCCGGTGGCGCCTGGTGGTGGAAGCTGGTGCTGAGCGCCGGCGGATTGTTGACCGCCGCCTATCTGACCTGGGTCCTGGGCAACGCCCTGGCGCGTCCGGGAAGTCCTGTCGCGGTGAAAACGCGACCACGGTTGACCCCGCAGCTCGTCGTTTTGGCGCTGTCGCTGGCCTCTCTGCTGCTCGGTCTGCTCCCGCCCGCGTACTTCGAGCTCATCACCGTAGGGCGAGCGCCCGCCGCGTCGCCGTTGGCCAACGCATGGGCTGGGGCACTCAGCCCCGAGAGCCTGGTCGCCGGTCTCTGGCCCGCGCTCGCCGTCGCGGCACTGGTCCTGGTGCTGGGTCCGTGGGGGGATGCCCAGCGTTCCGGACCCTTGGGTTGGCCGACTCGCGCGGCCGCTGCCGTGGGATGCGCTGTCGAGGGGCTTAACGCGGGTCTGATGCGCTGGGCGATTGCGGGTCTAGCCCTATTGGTGTTGACGGCCGCCCTGGCGGGCGGCGTCCTGGTTGCGGGCACCTGAGCTAGAGCCCGGGTCGGTGCGCCCGCGACGCGGGAGGCGCTCAGGGCGCCGGCGCCACCGCCGAGGCGTCGAATTCACGACCGGAGAAGACGCCGGTGACCCGAACCCGGGATCCCTGAGTGACACTCTGGCGTGTGTTGTCGCCAAAGACGTCGTAGCTGTCGACCCGCAGCGTGCGGCTGCCGGTGTTCAGGCTGAAGCCGTCCTCCCACACCCGCTCGACGGTACCGATCTGGGTGGAGGAAACGGACGAGGAGCCGGAGCTGGCACAGCCCGCGAGTCCCGTATGGCCGAGGGCGCCGACAATGATAGCGATCGCGATCGATTTCATGATGGGTTTACGTATGGCCATTCGTTGAAAGAGCTGGATCGAGCTGGGGTGGAGCCTTGCGGCCGAGCGTCTCCCTCAGAGGATGCAAATGGAGGCAATCGCAAGAGATAGGCGCACCCGGAATGCGCGGGCTTGCGGCGCCGACGAAGCCCCGGAGTATACAGGCTTCCAATAGGCGATCCGAGCATGAGGCCGTTCGGCATCATCGATTGTCATCATCGGTGCGCTGCGTCGAAGAGGCGGGAGGCGGTTCGCTCGCTGCCTTGGCCTCTGTCCTCCCGGATTGTATCGCGAGGATTATCGGGACCAGAATGGCCGCGACGATTCCGGCCGCGAAGCCGTTGTTGTACAGATTCAGACCCCCGTGCACCGCGCCGACGCTGAGCGCCGCGGACGAGTGTAGGAAGCCGGCTACGACACCCCAATGCCAACCGAAGTGTCCGGCGATCGGCGCCAGGTTGGTGCCGAAAAGTGCGGCGAGCAGGATCGACGGCTCGGCCGGGCCCCACGGCTTTGCAAGTGAGCCGAGAAAGACACCGAGGATGATCGGCAGGATGTTTTTCGGGTGCTTTCCAAATGCCGCGAACCCCATGATCGACAACAGCGCGCCGATGACCGGACCATTCAGCTCGCCGCCGACGGCCAGCACATAAGCCGTTCCGATCCCGCCCGTTAGCGCCATGTTGACCAGCGTCGCGCCGAAGCCGCCGATGGCGATGAAATCACTCGGAGCCTGGCCGGATTCTTTCGTGATGCGCCGCAGTCCGGAAAGCGCGTTTCGATCCAGCGAGAATCCGATCGCCAACATGGAAACCAATAGGAATCCGAGGAAGCCGCCGAGGAGGAGATTATTGCCGGTGGTCCAGACTAAAACCGGGTCCGGCACAAACCCGTAGGACTTGTACAGGGCGACGATCAAGGTTCCGACGAGCCCGGCGGTAAACCCCATGTTGTACAGGGCAAAGCCCATATGGGCCTTGAAGAGCTGTGCCGCGGCCGGCGGCAGGATGAATCCGATCAGTAGCCCGGTGGCGATACCGAGGGGCACGGCAAACTCGACGGGCAAGGCCGAGCTGAATAGGATCTCCGAGGTGATCGGCGAGAGCGCGATGCCGAAGAAGGCCGTATTGATGTTGGTTGCGAATGGCTGACCTTTGAATCGCGAGTACAACACCACGCCAAGGACGATGAACCAGACATTGAGTAGATTCTTGCCGAATAGGCCAAACCCGAGCACAAGCATCAGTGCAGCCACCGCCGCGCCATTGATCCTCGCTCCGACGACGGCATAGATCAGACAAGCGCTCAGGGTCAGCAGCCCCGCGTTGACTAGGCCGCCGCCGATCCCCCCGATCCCGAAATAGTCCGTCAGTAAGGTATCGCGGGTGGTCGTTATCGCAACCAATCCCTCGGCAATCTCTTTCGGACTTGAGATCAAAAAGCCGAAAACGACGAATATCGCTGCATAGCCTGCAATAATGAGCAGGATGATCTTCTCCGGAACCTCCTGCACCGGAGCGGTTGGTGTATCCGTCGTGCCCGTGACGACCTCTTTGGATGACATATGAACACCCGAACAGTGGCTCCTGGATAACGATCAACCCCAGGAGGTGCCGATTTAAGGAAACGCTTATTATCGCGTTTCCCGTCGGGCCGAGGACGGCCCGGCATTTTCAGGCGCGTGCACGCTTGCCAATGGAGCGGTCCGAGAGTCGCGCCTTGACTCGACCCGCCGGTCAGCGCTTGCGGCGTGCTCCATGGACCAGCCTTGACGCCCAAACGATAAAGCAATTCGCGAACGGAGGCGATGATGGGAAAGTTGTCGAAAGGGTGGGGAGGACTGACCGGCCGCTCGGGTTTGTTGCGATTCGTGGACATCAATCTGCGCGGGATCGGGCAGGTGATGTTCCAGGACAATCCACTTTCCGGGCTCTTGTTCCTAGCTGCGATCGGCTGGGGATCCTACGCGGCCGGTGCCCCTCAGGTCGGCATCGGCGGGCTGCTCGGTGTCGTAGTTGCGACGCTGACCGCTCAGTGGCTGCGTGTCGACTCCGCGGGGCGGCGATCCGGGCTCTTTGGCTACAATGCCTTTCTGGTCGGCATCGCCTTGCCGACGTTTTTGGACGTTTCGCCTCTGCTCTGGGTTTATATCGTGCTCGGCGCGGCCGTCTCGGTGATCGCGATGCGCGCCACTGCCAACCTGATGGGCACCTGGGCCGTTTCGGCATTGACGGCGCCCTTCGTGCTTGTCACCTGGTTATTGCTGCTCTCGGCCAACGCCTTCACCGGGATCGACAGCGGCGTCCTGCCCGCGAGCAGCCTCGTCGTGCCGATCGCCCCGGAGGCCAGCGACCCGCTCCAAATCGGTGACTTCCTGGCGGGTATCCTGACCAGCATTTCACAGGTCTTCGTCAAGGGCGATGCACCTTTGGCCCTGCTCATCCTCGCCGGTCTCGCCGTCAGCTCCCTGGCGGCCGCGGGATTCGCGCTTGCTGGCGCCGTGGTGTCGGTGGTGGTCGCCCACCTGCTCGGCGCGGAGAGTCAGCTCATCACCGGCGGCTTGCACGGCTTCAACCCGGTGTTGACGGCGGTCGCGCTGGGCACCGTGTTTTATCGACCGAGCCTTCGGGTCGCACTCTTCGCGCTGCTCGGTACGGTTTTTACGATCCTCGCCCAAGGCGCCGTGATTGCGGTCATGATGCCCTTCGCGATCCCGACCCTGACCGCGTCCTTCGTGCTCGTTACCTGGCTGTTCGCCATTGGGAGACGCTGATTAATGCCGTCCTGGCATTTAATCAGCTCGTGGCCGAGAGGCGCGACTCCCGGACCGCTCCATTTTCAACGGCTTAGCGCCTTCGAAAATGCCGGACCATCCCTGGCCCGGACGGGAAACGCTTTAAAT
>JBGSTR010000625.1:0-3942 GCA_041736365.1 Chromatiaceae bacterium
CGCGTCCGCCCCTCCCGCCGCGACTGCAACCGCGGTCTTGGTGGCGCAGGCGAGCACGCAGCCATTGGCGGAGCGGGTCGAGGCCCTGGGCACGCTGACGGCCAACGAGTCGGTCGCCATCACCTCGAACGTGACGGAGACCATCTCCGCGATCCACTTCGACGACGGCCAGCGCGTCAAGCAAGGCGAAATTCTGGTGGAGATGACCAGCGCCGAGGAGCAGGCGCTGCTGGGCGAGGGACAGGCTCGGGTCGCCGAGGCACAGCAGCAGTATCAGCGGGTGAAGTCGCTGGAAGCCCAGCGCTCGGCCTCGTCGTCGCTGCTCGACGAGCGCAGGCGCGATGTCGACACTGCCCGGGCCTTGCTGGTCGCGATCGAATCGAGACTCGCCGACCGGCTGATCAAGGCGCCCTTCGACGGCGTCGTGGGTCTGCGCAACATCAGTCGCGGTGCCCTGGTGGAGCCCGGCGACCTGATCACCACCCTGGACGACGACAGCCTCATGAAGCTCGACTTCACGGTGCCGAGCGTCTATCTCGGCGCGCTCGCGCCGGGGCTCCCGATCGAGGCCCGCGCGCGTCCGTTCGGCGATCAGGTCTTCAGCGGCGCGATCCGCGGTATCGACAGCCGGGTCGACCCGGTGACCCGCGCGATCAAGGTCCGGGCGGTGCTGCCGAACCCGGAACGTCTGCTGAAACCGGGGCTGCTGATGCAGGTCGACCTGCTGGTCGACCCGAGGGAGGCGGTGGTGGTCCCCGAGTCGGCCGTTCTGCACCAGGGTCGCGAGCACTTCCTGGCGGTAGTGGTGGAGTCCGACGGGGTCTGCACCGCGGAGCGGCGCCAGGTGCAAACCGGCACCCGCCTCCCGGGGCTGGTGGAGATCACCGAGGGACTCGCCGCGGGAGAGACCGTTGTGACCGACGGTAACGACAAGGTCCGCCCGGGTCAGCCCGTGGAGATCCTGCCGTCGGCTGAGCCGGAGGGGACGCCCATCGAATCGGTGCAGAAATAGCGATGTCCCTTTCCGATCTCTCCATCATCCGGCCGGTGCTGGCGACCGTGATGTCGCTGCTCCTGGTCGCCTTCGGGCTGGTGGCCTTCGACCGGCTGCCGCTGCGGGAGTATCCCAACATCGACCCGCCGGTGGTCTCGGTGGAGACCGTCTATCCGGGCGCCGCGGCCAACGTGGTGGAGACGCGCATCACCCAGTTGATCGAGGACCGGGTGGCGGGCGTCGAGGGCATTCGCACCATCGAATCGGTCAGCGAGGACGGCCGCTCGGCCATCACCGTGGAATTCGATACCGGCCGCGACATCGACGGTGCCGCCAACGATATCCGCGACCGGGTGTCCGGCATCCTCGACCAGTTGCCGGTGGAGGCGGAGCCGCCGGACATCCAGAAGGTGGACAGCAACGAAGACGTGATCATGTGGCTCAACCTGGTGAGCGACCGCATGAGCGTCCCGGAGCTGACCGACTACGCGCGCCGCTACCTGGTGGACCGCTTCTCGGTGCTCGACGGGGTGGCGAGAATCCGCGTCGGCGGAAACCAAGTCTATGCCATGCGCGTGTGGATCGACCGCAACGCCCTGGCCGCGCGCGGGCTTACCGTGGCCGACGTGGAGCAGGCACTGCGCCAGGAGAATCTGGAGCTGCCCGCCGGGGGGGTGGAATCACTCGACCGGCAGTTCAGCGTGCGCGTGGACCGGGCGTTCAGCAGCCCGGAGGACTTCGCGCGACTGGTGCTGAGTCGCGGCGACGACGGCCATCTGGTACGACTCGGCGATGTGGCGCGGGTGGAGCGCGGCACCGAGGAGGACCGCACCTTCTTTCGCGGCAACGGCATTCCGATGATCGGCATCGGGGTGATCAAGCAGTCCACCGCCAACACCATCGCGGTCGCGGAGGCGGCGAAGGCGGAGGTGCGGCGCATCAACCCGACCCTGCCCGCGGGCATGGAGATCAAACAGAGCTACGACACCTCGGTGTTCGTGAAGGGCGCCATCGCCGAGGTCTACAAGACGCTCGCCATCGCCATCGGGCTGGTGGTGCTGGTGATCTTCCTGTTCCTGGGCTCGCTGCGGGCGATGCTGGTGCCCGCGGTGACGGTGCCGGTCTCGCTGATCGCCAGCTTCGGCGTGCTGCTGGCGCTGGGGTTCTCGATCAACATCCTGACCCTGCTAGCCCTGGTGCTGGCGATTGGTCTGGTGGTAGACGACGCCATCGTGGTGCTGGAGAACATCCACCGGCGCATGGAGCAGTACGGCGAGTCGCGTCTGGTCGCAGCGGTACGCGGGACCCGCCAGGTGGGGTTCGCGGTGATCGCGACCTCGGTGGTGCTGATCGCGGTGTTCGTACCCATCGCCTTTCTGGAGGGCGATGTCGGACGCCTGTTCTCCGAGTTCGCGCTGACCATGGCCGCGGCGGTGGGGTTCTCCACCTTCGTCGCCCTGTCCTTGTCGCCCATGCTCGCCTCCAAGATCCTGCCCGAGAGCGGCGGGCGCGCGACCCTGAGCAGCGCGGTGGATCGGGTCTTTCAGTGGGTGCGCCGGGGTTACGGCGCGCTGCTGGGGGTGCTGCTGCGGCACAAATGGGTGGTCGCGCTGATCTACGCCGGCACGCTGGGCGGCGCGGTCTGGCTGCTGGCGCAGATTCCGCAGGAATACGCGCCGAAGGAGGATCGGGGTGCCTTCTTCGTGCTGGTCAACGGCCCGGAGGGCGCCTCCTACACCTACATGGAGGAGTACATGAACGAGATCGAGCGGCGGCTGCTGCCCTATGCCGAATCGGGCGAGGCCATTCGCGTGCTGGTGCGAACCCCGCGCTCGTTCTCGGATACGGCGGTGTTCAACTCCGGGGTCGTGGTCATGGTCTTGAACGACTTCGGCAAACGCCGCTCGGGCTGGGAGATTATGGACGAGGTGCGCAAACAGCTTTCGGATCTGCCCGGCGTGACTGCCTATCCGGTGATGCGCCAGGGGTTCGGCGCGCGCATCCAAAAGCCGGTGCAGTTCGTCATCGGCGGCGGCACCTACGAGGAGCTGGCGCAATGGCGCGACATCCTGCTGGCGCAGATCGAGGCGGACAACCCCGGGCTGACCGGCATCGACTGGGACTACAAGGAGACCAAACCCCAGCTCCGGGTCGAGATCGACTACGCGCGCGCCGCCGATCTCGGCGTAACCGTCGGGGCGGTGGGACGGACACTCGAGACCATGCTCGGCTCGCGCAAGGTTACGACCTATATCGACGCGGGTGAGGAATACGACGTGATCCTGGAGGGCGAGCGCTCCGCGCAGCGGACCCCGGCCAGTCTCTCGAATCTCTACGTGCGCTCGGATCGCAGCGGCGAGCTGATCCCGCTGGCGAACCTGGTGACCGTTACCGAATCGGCGGACTCCAAGAGCCTCAACCGCTTCGATCGGCTGCGGGCGATCACCATCGAGGCCAACCTCGGCGAGGGTCTGGCGCTCGGCAGCGCGCTCGATTACCTGGAGGGACTGGTGCGCGCGCACCTGCCGGAGCAGGCGGTGGTGACGTACAAGGGCCAGAGCCGGGACCTGCGCTCCAGCCGCGAGGGCGTGCTGCTGGTATTCGCGCTCGGCATCGTCGTGGTGTTCCTGGTGCTGGCGGCACAGTTCGAGAGCTGGGTTCACCCGCTGGTGATCATGCTCACCGTTCCGCTGGCGATGGCGGGCGCGCTGCTCGGGCTGTGGCTCACCGGCCAGACCCTGAACATCTACAGCGAGATCGGGCTCATCATGCTGGTGGGCCTGGCCGCAAAGAACGGGATTCTGATCGTCGAATTCGCCAATCAGCTCCGCGACCAGGGGCGCGAGGCGCGCGCGGCGCTGATGGAGGCGGCCGCCGTACGCCTGCGACCAATCGTCATGACGGGCATCACCACCGCCGCGGGCTCCTTGCCGCTGATCCTGTCCGCG
>JBGSTR010000641.1:0-3493 GCA_041736365.1 Chromatiaceae bacterium
CTCGCCCACCACCGCGCCGTCGCGCACCAACACGCAGCCCACCCGGGGGTTGGGATCGGTGCTGTAGCGCCCGCGCTCGGCCAGTTGCAGTGCCCGGGCCATGTGCAGACGATCGGCGGAATTCACCGCGGCTCCGGCTCCAGATCCCCGAGCAGGTCGAGCTGCTGGCGCTTGACCTCGGGGGTCGGCTGACGCTCCAGCCGCTCGATCTCCTCGCGGAATGCGGCCACGTCCTCGAACTTGCGGTAGACCGAGGCGAAGCGGACGTAGGCCACTTGATCGAGATGCCGCAGCTCGTCCATCACCAGCTCGCCCACGCGCCGCGACGCGACCTCGCCCTCGCCGCTGGACATCAGCCGTCGCTGGATGCGTGCGATGGCCGTGTCGACCTGCTCGGTGCCGACCGGTCGCTTCTCCAGCGCACGCATAATGCCCGAGCGCAGCTTGCGCCCGTCGAAGGGCACGCGGCTGCCGTCGCGCTTGACGATGCGCGGCAGATTGAGCTCCGCGCTCTCGTAAGTCGTGAAGCGCTCCTTGCACACCACGCAACTGCGGCGCCGACGTACCTGGTCACCCTCGCCGGACAGCCGCGAGTCCACCACCTTGGTGTCCTGGGCTCCGCAGAAGGGGCAGCGCATCGAACGGGCCTAGCGCGGGGCGCGCATCGCGATCAACGGGCGTAGACGGGGAAACGCCGGCACAGCTCCAGCACCCGCGCCTTGATCCCTTCGACGACGCCGGCCTCGCCCCGGGCGTCGATCAGATCGCACATCCACGCGGCCAGATCCCGCGCCTCGCCCGTTCCCATGCCGCGCGTGGTGATGGCCGGCGTGCCCACTCGAATGCCGCTGGTGACGAAGGGCGATTGCGGGTCGTTGGGGACCGCGTTCTTGTTGACCGTGATGTTGGCGGACCCGAGCCAGGCATCCACATCCTTGCCCGTGAGTCCCTGCTCGATGAAGCTCACCAGGAACAGGTGATCGTCGGTCCCGCCGGACACCACGTCGTAACCCCGCTCCTTGAACACCTCGGCCATGGTCCGGGCGTTGCGCAGCACCTGCGCTTGGTAGATCTTGAAGGCCGGCTCCATGGCCTCCTTGAAGGCCACGGCCTTGGCGGCGATCACGTGCATCAGCGGCCCGCCCTGGATGCCGGGAAAGACCAACGAGTTGAGCTTCTTCTCGATCTCCGGGTTGGACTTGGCCAGGATCAGCCCGCCGCGCGGACCGCGCAGGGTCTTGTGGGTGGTGGTGGTGGTCACGTCCGCGATCTGCACCGGGCTCGGGTAGAGTCCGGCGGCAACCAGTCCGGCGACATGGGCCATGTCGACCAACAGATAGGCACCGACCTCGCCCGCGATGGCCGCGAAGCGTTCCCAGTCGACGACGCGCGAGTAGGCCGAAAAGCCGGCGATGACCATGCGCGGCCGGTGCTCCTTGGCCAGGCGCTCCACTTGCGCGTAGTCGATCTCGCCGGTGCGCGTGTCCAGACCGTATTGCACCGCGTGGTAGATCTTGCCGGAGAAATTGGGCTTGGCCCCATGGGTCAGGTGGCCGCCGTGCGCCAGGCTCATGCCCAAGATGGTGTCGCCGGGCTCGCACAGCGCCATGAATACGGCGGCATTGGCCTGGGAGCCCGAGTGCGGCTGCACATTGGCGTAGTCGGCGCCGAACAGCGCCTTGGCCCGATCGATCGCGAGCTGCTCGGCCACATCGACGTACTCGCAGCCGCCGTAGTAGCGCTTGCCGGGATAGCCTTCCGCGTACTTGTTGGTCATCACGCCGCCCTGGGCCTCCAGCACCCGCGGGCTGGCGTAGTTCTCGGATGCGATCAGCTCGATATGCTCTTCTTGCCGGCGCTCCTCGTTCTGAATCGCCTCCCAGAGCTCCGGATCGTAGTCGCGGATGGTCATACTGCTGTCAAACATTGTTTTCCCCGGGAGATTACAATTACAAGATGCTGTAGTTTATCGGTTTTTAGCACGCGCGTCGCCCTCTGCGATGACGCGCACGCGGCGTGACGGAGCAGCCACCGGCCGTGCGCTCAGGCGCCGCCCTTGCCGGCGCCACGGGCGTTGATCAAGGCGTCCACGCGCCCGATCAGCTCGATCGTGTCGCGGGTCGTCCAATCGCACCCGGCCAGCGACTCCTCCGCCATGGGCCGCATCGCGCTGTGCGCGGGCCAGTGACCTCCGTGCCGGTCCAAGTCCTCCAGACGCGGGATCAAAACCCACTGCAGCCACTCGGTGAAGCTCAGCGTGTCGCAGCAGAACGGTAGCCGGCTGCTCAACGCCGCAGGCGACGGGGGCTCCCCCGCCCAGACGCCGCGACGACGCAGCTCGTCGGCGAGCTCCCGCAGCAGCATATCCATCGAAGAGGGGATTTCGCTCAAGTCGGGTTCCGGTTGGTTACGCGACCTTGAGGCAGGGTCGACTGTCGCGGGCGCCTCCCGTCACGGACGCGCAGTCTATCAGGGCTCAACCCTTGCTTCGAGACGGCGGACACTCCAGCTCTCGGTTAGAATGCCCCCGTCTCCCAACACCTGAACCCGCCCGGTACGACCAACGTCGCCAATGGCGGAACCGGAGCCGCGTCCATGAACGAAACCGCACACAACGTCGACCACGCAGAAATCAGCAAGTTCGAGGAGGCCGCCGCCCGCTGGTGGGACCCGGAGAGCGAGTTCAAGGCGCTGCACGACATCAACCCCCTGCGCCTGGACTACATCGACCGAGCGGTCGGTCTGGCCGGCAAGGAGGTGCTCGATGTCGGCTGCGGCGGCGGCATCCTCTCCGAGAGCATGGCGGTGCGCGGTGCCCGCGTGCTCGGCATCGACATGGGCGAGATGCCGCTGCGGGTGGCGGAGCTGCATACCCTGGAGAGCGGCGTGGAGGTCGAGTACCGGCGCGTTCCGGTCGAGACGCTGGCCGCGGAACGCCCCGCGAGCTTCGATGCGGTGACCTGCATGGAGATGCTGGAGCACGTGCCGAGCCCCGCCTCGGTCATCGACGCCAGCGCCCGACTGGTGCGGCCCGGGGGACAGCTGTTCTTTTCCACCCTGAACCGCAATCCGAAGTCGTACCTGATGGCGATCGTCGGCGCCGAGTACGTGCTCGGCATGCTGCCGCGGGGCACCCACGATTTCGCGCGCTTCATTCGCCCCGCCGAGCTCGACCGTTGGATTCGCGCGGCAGGCATCCGCATGACCGACATCACCGGTATGACGTACAACCCCTTTACGCGCACCTACCATCTCGATCCGCGCGACGTGGACGTCAATTACATGGTGACCTGTGTGCGTGACGCCGAGGTCTGACGACCCGCGGATCCGCGCTCCGCTCGCCGGCGCACCAAGGCTGCACCCGTAACCGCAATGCGGACCGATCCGCGGCCACCAGGGGTGCCGGAGACGTGGCAATTCCCCAATCCCGCCACCGCCCCGGGCACCTCCAGCTACTACAGCGTGCGCTTCGCGCCTGCCGAGCTGCGGGTGG
>JBGSTR010000643.1:0-5591 GCA_041736365.1 Chromatiaceae bacterium
GCGGCCTACGGCCTCGGCGATCTGGGCAGCGCGCTGGTCGGCCTAGTCGGCCTAGGTCTGGCGTTGGCGCTGACTCGAGCGCTGAGCGCCGGCACGAGGGTCCGCGAATCGTACCGGCCGGTGCTGGTGCGCCGGCTGCAAGGCGACGCCGGCATCGATTTCAACTTCATTGGATCTCACGAGGTATCGAACCATGACTGAAGCTGTTGCCGTGTTACCGAGCGACACCGACGACCTGATGCGGTCGGACTTCGCCATCGAGATGGTGCGCCAAATGCGCGCGATCGATCCCTATGGCACCTATGACGAGTGGCCCGCATCGAAAATACTCGAGCCGTTCATCCTGACCAAGGAGCGCAAGCGCGAGATCCCGGTCATCGGCGATCCGGACGAGATCGTCATGGCCAGAGTCAGGGCCTTCTACAACGCCATCGCGGCGCTGATCGAGAAGGAGTGCGGACTGATGGCCGTGCCCACCATCAACCTGACCCATGAGGGGTTTGGGCGTGGATTGATCACGGTCGGCAAGCTGGTGGTCATGGACCGGACACTGCGCGACGTCCATCGCTTCGGGTTTCCGAGCCTTTCGAAGATGAAGGACGAGGTCGACAAGGTGCTGTCGGTGGCGTTGGAGATCATCGGCCAGTGGCCGAAGGTCGCCGGGATGTGAGCCGGCCGCTGTAGCCGGACCCGTTGACAAGACCAACACGAGACCACTAGCACGATGACCGAAGACGAGCTTAAGACCCTGGAGAAGGCAGCCAAGAAGGCCAAACGCATCGCGACCGAGCGCGCCGGCGAGCTGCACGATCTGATCGAGGATCGCCTACCGGCAGGCTACGAAGACCTGCCGGCTATGGCCCAGGCTACCTACGAGGCCTGCCGCGAGTGGGCGGCGGCACAGGCCAAGCTCGAGGCTGCCGGTGCCTAGGCGGGCGCCGGCCGGGACCGAGCCGCAACCTATTTGCGTTGAATCGAGACGGAGAGCAGCATGAGCGAGATTACCGGATTGACCAGGGGCGGGGCGGTCTGGACCCCGGTCTTCATCACGGACCTGCGTCAGGCCACCTGCATCGGCTGCGGCCGCTGTTTCAAGGTCTGTCCGCGTGACGTCTTCGAGCTCGTCGATCGCGACGACCTCGACCTCGACGACGCTTCCGACGACGATGACGACGACGGTTTCTCCGACGACACCAGCATGGTGATGAGCCTGAAGAACGCGATGGACTGCATCGGCTGTGCCGCTTGCTCCCGTGTCTGCCCCAAGAAGTGTCTCAGCCACGAGTCCCAGCCGGTCGCCGCTTGATCAGGCCGTTTTGCGTTCGCGGCGCCTCGAAATGCCGTCGGAGGGCGTGATGACCGACGCGGTTCAAGCCCGGCTGACCGAGGTCGCACCGCTCGCGGCCGCCGTTTGCGCTGCACTCCAGCAGCAGGTCGACCGGCTTGGATTCCCCGACGGCGAGATCCGGATCAGCGATCCTTTGATCGCCGATTACCGCCTGGAGCGCGACAGCGCCTCCGGCGAGCACAGCCTGCTCGGCGAGTGGCGTGACGGGAAAAGCCAGAAGATCGGCAACCTGGTCTTTCACGCGGGCGGCAGTTTTTTCGTCGAGCACGACGTGATCCGCGAACACCCGGCGCGCCCCGGTTGGTTCGTGGAGGCCGTCAATGCCTGGGGTTGCGGAGACGACATCCGCGCCGAGCCGAGGCTGATTCCCTTGCCAACCTGAAGCGGCGCCTTCATGCAGCCGCTGGCTATCGGCAGTTGGCGCTCGGCTCTCGCCGCCAACTGCCAACTGCCGACTGCCAACTGCCAACTGCCAACTGCCAACTGCCGACTGCCAACTGCCAACTGCCAACTGCCAACTGCTAACCGTCCTCCGCGCGTAGCTCTTCCGGCCAGCAGCCCGTCGGCGGGCCCAGCACCAGACCTTCGCCTTCGAATCGCACCAGATAGATCAACCGCGAGGGGTCGTCCTCCAAGTGCCCGATGTTGACGATCACCCCGCGCGTGCCGGCCTCCGCCACCAGTGCGCCGACGTCTAGGCCCGGGAGGCCGCCATCGTTGAGAATCGGTGCGGCGGCGTAGACCACGTCGCCGCGCTCAAGCTGACTCAGATCCATCGTATTGCTCCGTAGGGTTCGGTTGCTTTGTCGCCTTTGCGACCTCGAATGCGGCGGGATAGCTGTCGGCGTTGCGACAAGGTTTCCCGTATAGCTCAATTAATTGCTCTTAGAAACATATACCTAGTCTCGCTCCTCGCCATGGCACAGGGCTTGCCTCGACTGGTCCAGCAGTCGAGGCAAGACTCAAGCCATTGCAACCAAAACGGAGAGCGAATCGATGTTGATCCTGACCGAGAATGCCCAGAAGGCCGTGAGACGTTTTATCAAGGGGTCGGAAGACCCCGTGGGCGGGCTGCGCATTTCGGTCACCGGCGGGGGCTGCTCGGGGATGCAATACGCGGTCACGCTCGAATCGGCATCGAAGAGCGACGACCTGGTGGTGGCCTGTGGCCCCTTCGAGGTCTTCGTCGACCCCTATAGTGCACCCCTGCTGGAGGGGGTCACGGTGGACTTTCTCGACGGCATGGACGCCAGCGGATTCAAGTTCATCAATCCCAACGCCGCGGGTAGCTGCGGCTGCGGCAAGTCATTTTCCGCCTAACCACCGATTGAGGACGCAGCCATGTGGGACTACTCGGACAAGGTAAAAGAGCATTTCTTCGCCCCGCGCAATGCCGGGGCAGTGACCGGCGCCAATGCAGTCGGCGACGTCGGCTCGCTGTCCTGCGGCGACGCCTTGCGGTTAAGCCTTAAGGTCGATCCCGAAACCGAAACCATCCTGGAGGCGGGCTTCCAGACCTTTGGTTGCGGCTCGGCCATCGCCTCCAGCTCGGCGCTGACCGAGATCATCAAGGGCATGCACCTGGACGACGCGCTCAAGGTCAGCAACCAGGATATCGCCGACTATCTCGACGGCCTGCCGCCGGAGAAGATGCACTGCTCGGTGATGGGCCGCGAGGCCCTTCAGGCGGCGGTGGCCAACTACCGCGGCGAGGTCTGGAGCGACGACCACGAGGAAGGCGCGCTGGTGTGCAAGTGCTTTGCCGTGGACACGGTGCTGATCGAGGACACGATCCGCGCCAACGGGCTGCGCACGGTGGAGGACGTCACCAACTACACCAAGGCCGGCGGCGGGTGCTCCGCCTGCCACGAGGGCATCGAAGAGATCTTGGTGCGGGTGCTGGATGAGCGCGGCGAGCGCTTCGACCCCTCGGCCCCGCCACTCGGCTCGACGCCCAAGCCGAAAAAGCTCGGCACGCTCGAGCGCATTCGCCGCATCGAGCAGGCGATCGAGTCGATCCGTCCGAACCTGCAGCGCGATCACGGCGATGTGGAGCTGGTGGAGATCGAGGGCAAGAACGTCTACGTCAACATGAAAGGGGCCTGCGTCGGTTGTCAGATGGCCGCCACCACCCTCGATGGGGTGCAGCAGCGCATCGTCGAGGATCTCGGCGAATTCGTCCGCGTCCTCCCCGCCAGTGCGATGCGCCGGAGCGCCTGAGCGCATCCGCTTCCGAGCCCCTCCCCGCCGCGCGACCGGGGGGAGGGGCCGCACACCCACCGAACATGAGAGCAGACCCATGACTAGCAACGGCATCTATCTGGACAACAACGCTACGACGATGGTCGCACCGGAGGTGCTGGAGGCCATGCTGCCCTTCTTCACCGAGCAGTTCGGCAATCCGTCGTCCATGCACCAATTCGGCGACCGTGTTGGGCGCGCCATCAAGATCGCCCGCGGCCAGGTTCAAGCACTGCTCGGGGCCGAGCTGGACTCCGAGATCATCTTCACATCCTGCGGCACCGAATCCGACAGCACCGCCATCCTCTCCGCGTTGCGGGCCCAGCCGGATCGCAAGGAGATCATCACGACCGTGGTCGAGCACCCCGCCGTGTTGGCGTTGTGCGAGCACCTGGAGAAGGACGGCTACAAGGTCCACTACCTCAAGGTGGACGGCAAGGGTCGCCTGAACATGCGCGAGTATATGGATCTGCTCTCGGACCAGGTGGCCATCGTCTCGGTGATGTGGGCCAACAACGAGTCCGGCACCCTGTTCCCGGTCGAAGAGATGGCCGAGCTGGCGCATTCCGCCGGGGTCATGTTCCACACCGACGCCGTCCAGGCGGTGGGCAAGATCCCCATGGACCTCAAGTCGACCTCCATCGATATGCTCTCCCTGTCCGGGCACAAGCTCCATGCCCCCAAGGGCATCGGCGTGCTCTACCTGCGCCGGGGAACGCGCTTTCGGCCGCTGCTGCGCGGTGGTCACCAGGAGCGCGGGCGGCGCGCCGGCACTGAAAATGCCGCCTCCATCGTCGGTTTGGGCGTGGCCTGCGAGCTGGCCATGGAGCACTTGGAGTACGAAAAGACCTTCGTGCGAGCGATGCGCGACCAGCTGGAGCAGGGGATCCTCGAAGCCGTTCCGAGCTGCTTCGTCACCGGCGATCCCGGCAACCGCCTGCCCAACACCTGCAACATCGCCTTCGAGTACATCGAGGGCGAGGCGATACTGCTGTTGCTGAACAAGCTCGGCATCGCCGCGTCTTCCGGGTCCGCCTGCACCTCCGGGTCTCTGGAGCCGAGCCACGTCATGCGTGCCATGGGCATTCCGTTCACCGCCGCCCACGGCACCACGCGCTTCACGCTCTCGCGTTACAACACGCCCGAGGAGATGGAGCGGGTGATCGCCGCAGTACCCGAGATCGTCGCTCGACTGCGCAAGCTCTCCCCCTACTGGGGCGAGAACGGCCCCGTTGAGGATCCCGAGCAGGCGTTCGCCCCGGCGTACGCCTAAGCTTCGTGGCGGCGCCGCACGCGAGTCGGCCCCCGCGTGGCGTCCGTCGCGGGCTCGGCCCAACCGTATTCGAGCCCGTCCGAGCGCGTCGCCTATCCCACAAACCGAACCGGAGACTTGGCCGCGGCGATTGTAGGGAATCAGTCAAAGCGCCCACTGCGTGAATCTAATTAGCTGATCTAAAAGGACAACGACCTTGGCCTCGAGATTGCTTTACCTCCTCAAAGTCAATCGAGCAAAGTGACGATGACCGACAACGCGAAGATTGCGATCAACGACACCACCCTGCGTGACGGCGAGCAGTCCGCCGGCGTTGCATTCGCGCTCGACGAGAAGCTGGCCATCGCCCGCGGGCTCGATGCCCTCGGCGTCCCGGAGCTCGAGGTGGGAATCCCGGCGATGGGCGACGAGGAGCGCGACTCCATCCGCGCCGTGGTCGCCCTGAACCTCGATGCTAGGCTCATGGCGTGGAGCCGCATGCGTGCCGACGACCTGACCCACTGCGCCGGTCTCAGCGTGCATCTGGTGGACCTGTCGATTCCGGTTTCCGATCAGCAGATCGCGGGCAAGCTGGGGCGCGACCGCGCCTGGGTCCTGTCCCAGATCGCACGCCAAGTCCCCGCTGCCCTGGACTTGGGATTTGAGGTCTGCGTCGGGGCGGAGGACGCATCCCGTGCCGACCCGGAGTTTCTCTGGCTGGTGGCGGAGGCGGCGCAGGCGGCCGGTGCG
>JBGSTR010000779.1:0-4533 GCA_041736365.1 Chromatiaceae bacterium
GCGCGCGAGGCATTGATCGCGATCGGCAAGGGATGCGCCGGCACCCAGCCGTTCGAAGCGGATCGAGCCAGCCTGTCGCGTCTGCCGATCGGTCCGACCGCGATCTGCGGCGGTTGACTCGCCGCTCGGACGAGCGCAGCGATCCGCCTGATTCCGGGTGGCGGCGCAAACTACCGTAGTCACGCCGCGCACGGCGGTATCGCTGATTATCGAATGATGAGCGTATAGGACGTCGCATAAACGCCGGTCGGCACAAACACCTTCTGCGGACCACCGAGTCGAGGCCTCACCGAACTGTCCTCCACGGAAAGCCCAACTGCATATTTCGAGGCCACCGTGGGTATGCCGCTGATAACCCCGGTATTCTGATCGAGACTTAGGCCGGGGGGCAGTGCACCGGACACGACGCTCCAATAGTAGGGCGACCGGCCACCCGATGCCTTAGCTCGAAATGTATAAGGAACACCCACCGTGCCGCTCGGCGGCGTTGATGCGGTCACGCTGAGGCCTCGCATACTCGTCAATTGATTGGTTAAATCGGTCAAGCGACCGGCGAAGCGCGGATTGGCATGCTGACTCTCCATCTCAAACGGGTCGATCTTGAGGTCGTATAGCTCAACGTCGCCGAACACGTTCTCGATGAGCTTCCAGCTTTGGGTGCGAATCGCCGACCAAGACGATGCTGCGCCCGTTCCCCACGACTGGAATACCAAGGAACCCCGCCACGCGGCTGCGGGGTCTTTTAGCAACGGTAAGAGACTCAGTCCATCCGTGGCAGCATCGACGCCGGCGAGGTCTAGAATAGTGGGTGCGATATCAAGGTCGACTGAGACCAGACTTCTCTCTCGTCGCGGGGCAACTCCAGGCATATAGACCGTAAGCGGCACCCGAATCGATTCCTCGTAGGCCTTCTGTTTTCCATGAAGTCCGTGTTCTCCCCAAAGGTACCCATTGTCGGACGCAAAAATAATGACGGTGTTGTTAAGCCGACCAAGTTGCTCGAGCTTGCGAATAAACGCCGCAAGGGCGCGATCTACCGCGGCGAGGCTGCGCAGTTGATCGCGATAAAACTCGTCTTTCACGGCAACCTCGGCGGGAGTGAGGACGGGCGTATTGGCAACCCAATCCGGCTTATCACTTAAGTCGCTCTCCCCGTAGGCCCGGTCTCTATAGACGTAATCTGGATACAAGTTCGCATCGACGGTATCGGGAACGGCCGGTCCATGCGGAGCATACGCCGAAAAGTAGGCGAGAAACGGCTGGGCCGGCTTGAGCCCGTCGAGGAAATCGAGAACCTGGTCGCGATGATAGTTCGTCACGTAATCATTCTTGACGGTAACCACCTCCCCAATGGACGGCGTAGAACCCGAGCTTCCGGTCGTAACGTCGTAATTGAACCAGTCGCCATTGAGAGGGCCTTCATTGTTTACGACAAATCGGTCCCAACCGGGCGGAATATAAGGCGAAGCATATCCATTGATATACTTCCCCCCGGCAAACATCGTCTTGTAGCCGACGTTTCTCAATGCGGTAGCGATTGTGTCGAAGTCTTGCGGGCGAAACACCCGGCTACCGCCCATTGCACCCGTTACCTGAAGTACGCCGGTATTGGACGAGGAGAAACCTCCGGAAAGGATGCTTGATCGTGTTGGAGCGCACAACGGGGTGCTGACAAAGGCGTTTTGGAACACCACCCCGCGACGGTTGAGCAACCGCTCGAGCTTCGGCATCGCCCAAGTGGAATCCCAGCGCTGATCGTCCGTCAGCACGACCAGGACACTCATGGCCGTCGCCGTAGGTACCACGCACGGACCCAGTGTTTCCAGATTGAGTGGCAGGATAGCGGCACCGAGCTTATTTGGGCCGAGCTTCAAGTCGGCCGGATTCATACTCGGAATATCGATGCAATTGGCGGTCCCGGGCACCAGCGTTATCTTGAACCCGTCAATACCAGCGCCGCTGGACTGCAACGAGAAACTCAAGCGATCACCCGCCTTATCGAGGGCGTCCTTCGACTCCAGACTCACGGGCACCACGCCAGTGATCGGCTTGTCCGAGGTAATGGTTCCCGAGACCTTGGTCAGCAAGCCTCCGCCGGCGAGGTTGAGCTCCCAAACAGGCTTGGATACCGCCGTGCAATCGCGCCACAAGAAGGGGCCGGACTCTACGGCCGGATCATAAGTCGGAGGTCCGCACGCATCCAACAAGGGCGGCGGTGTGCAGGGCTCAAGCGTCGCTAGGTCGAACGGAGCCTGTACGGCCTTCGCCTTGGCGCCGATCCGCACGGTGGCACCCATCGGCAGGTCCGGTCCGAAGCATATGCTCGCGCCACTGGAGACGCTGAAACCGAAGCCGTCCTGAGAGCCTCTGCCGACGTTCATCTCATAGGGGAGATGCGACCCGCGATCGAGCACCTCCATCGTGTCGGCGCTTTCGAGAGAGAAGGGTGCAACCGCGCTGAGCGGCAGATCTGAGTCGACCCGTCCGAGATAGGTGGTCGCCAATCCACCTGCCCCGGCCAGCGCGCGTACTTCGAAAGTGCGTATCGGGTCGCCGCAGCGCTCCTCCCAGACATACATCCCGGAGTCCTTCGTCCGGTCGTAGCTCGGGGCTCCGCATAGGTCCGCCGCCGTGGTCGCCCCGATCGCCGGCCCTGCCGCGCCCAGCATCCAAAGGGCGGCCCCCAACGCGGGTAAACACATCGCCCCGAGCCAGCGTCGGATAATCGACGCCTTCTTCGGTTCATCCTTTTTCATCATCGCGCCCCCCTAATACAACAAACGGAAACTTTACGTGCCCTTCATCCGCGATCCGCGGAGCGCGCGCTTCCGTGCTTTTGGTTCGCTTGCGCACGGATGCTCGTTGGGTAAATGGAGGATTTGAAAAAGTCGGGCCGCCAATCATACGACGACAATAGTTAGGTCGCAACGTGTTCAATTATGATCCTGCGACGGGCGTCAAACTTCCGGCGCAACTAATTCCGAGCTCACGAGAGCGGCCTCTATGGCTACCAAAGATATCGTTATTCTGATTGTATTTCTTGTATTTATCGTCTTCACAGCGTCCGCTACGGCGCTCGCCGGGCGGGCCGGAGTACCTGCCCGGACAGATCGGCGATAGCGCTAAACACGATAGCAAAATGTCACGGAACGTGCCTCATCCCAACCTTCTAGGTTTCTTCCGGCCCAGGGGCATCTGTTGTCTCCAGCATCGAGCCGCATCGCCGAATGCTCTCCCGCGTCACCGCGGCCGCTGGGGGCTCTATCGAGCAGTCTCGTGCACAGGGCGCAGACGGCTCGAGTTGTCGGCATTGGCCCCTGGTTACCAATATCTGTTTTCGCGCATATAATACCGTTGGAGTTTGAACCGGCAGGGGGCGCAATCGTTTGTTCGCGAAGCTGGGTGACCTTGTCGCATTCCGCCTTTTCGGCCTGCCGAACGACTCCGCAGCCGGCGCAGCGGTGCAGTTCTTCGTCATGGACGTGGCGAAAATCTTCGTGCTGTTGGTGGTCGTGATCTATGTCATGGGCCTTTTGCGGGCGATGCTGTCGCCCGAGCGGGTGCGCCGCTTCGTGCGCGGGCGACCGGACTGGCAGGCCCGGGGGATGGCGGTGACGCTGGGGGCGGTCACGCCCTTCTGCTCCTGCTCGTCGGTGCCGCTGTTCATCGGTTTCGTCGAGGCGGGCATCCCGCTCGGGGTGACCTTTTCGTTCCTGATCGCCTCGCCGATGATCAACGAGGTCGCCGCGGTGCTGCTGGTCGGCATCCTCGGCTGGAAGCTTGCGGCGCTCTATGTCGCCGCCGGTTTGAGCGTGGCCTGGGTCGGCGGAATCGCCATGCAGTGGTTTCACCCGGAGCGTTGGGTTGAAGACTACGTCTGGAAGATCCGCGTGGGTGAAGCGGCGCTCGCCGCACAGGACACCAGCCTCCTCGGCCGCCACCGCTACGCGGTCGGTGAGGTGCGGGAGATCGTGGGACGCATCTGGAAGTGGGTGCTGATCGGGGTCGGGGTCGGCGCCCTGTTTCACGGCTTCGTGCCCACGTCGTGGGTCGTCGAGCACCTCGGGGGCGATCAGTGGCTGGCGGTCCCGGGGGCTGTGCTGATCGGCATCCCGCTCTACTCCAACGCCACGGGCGTGATCCCGGTGGCCGAGGCCATGCTCGGCAAGGGGGTGGCCATCGGCACGACCCTGGCGCTGATGATGAGCATCGCCGCCTTGTCGCTGCCGGAGATGCTGATCCTGCGCAAGGTCATCAAGTGGCAGGCGCTGGCGCTGTTCGCCGGCGTGCTGGCCGTCGCCTTCATACTCGTCGGCTGGGGCTTCAATGCACTGACCGCGGGTTGATCGCAAAGAGTCATGATTGAATCGAATCACTGGAGAGACACTATGACCAAGCCGGAGGACGAACGAGTCCGCGAGCAGGTTCGCGAAGCCTATGGCCGTACAGCCGAGGGCGCCCGGCTCGGCGGCTGCTGCGGCCCGGTCTCCATCGACGCGACGCGCCTCGGCTACAGCGCGGCCGACCGCGACA
>JBGSTR010000783.1:0-5950 GCA_041736365.1 Chromatiaceae bacterium
GCGCTGATCGATTGGGGCCGCGCACGCTGGCCCGAGGACCCGCCGTTGGGGATCGCAGAGCTGGCCTCGCGTCTCGACGACCGGGATCTGAGCCCCGCGCTCACCGCCATCGACCGGACAATCTACGCCCCGGCGAGCGCCGAGTGGGACGGCCCCGCGCTATGGAAGATGCTCGAGCCTAGGTTGGGGACGGACGGGGGCGCCGGCACTTCAAAGGCGGCGTCGCCGCTTCCGGAGCTGTATCCGGAGCGCGGCTAACCTCGCGGGCCCGGGTCGTGGGGATCAGCCCGGCTGCCGGTTTCCGTCTGACGATCGCGCGGCCATGTCCCGATCGACCATCGCCGCGACGATCAGGTCGCCCCAGACGTTGATCGCCGTGATTGGATAGTCGAAGAAGCGATCGACCACCAGATACAGTGCCAGATAGGTCTGGGGCAGCCCCAACAACTCCAGCATGAACGCCATCATCGCGATGCCGCCGCTGGGCATCCCGGCGGTACCGGCGGAGGAGGCCATGCTCAGGAGCACGATGAACAACGCCTGCGTGACGCTGACGTCGGCCCCGGCGAGCTGCGACATGAAGATCAGCAGGATCGCCTGGTAGAGCGCAGAACCGTCCATATTCAACGTCGCCCCCAGAGGCAGCGTGAAGCTGGTGGTTCGGGCGCTGACCCCGGCGTTCTGCTCCAACACCTTTTTCGACACCGGGTAGGTCGCGGAGCTGGAAGCCGTGGACAGGGCGGTCAGCAGCGCCTCGCGCACCGCGCCCAGGAACCGCAGCGGCGAGCGCCGGGTGCGGACGTGATACAGGGTGGGCAGGAAGACCAGGGCGTGAATGGTGGCGGCAATGGCAACGGCCCACACGAACGCCCGGAGCTGAAACACCTCGGCCCAGTCCATCCCCGCCAGTCCCGCATAGACCAATGCGGCGATTCCGATCGGGGCCGCCTTCAGGATTGCGCTCAGCAGTTGCATCAGCAGGGCATTCAGGGCGTTGGCCCCGGCGAGCAAGGTCTGTCGATCGTCTCCGGCGAGGCGCCGGGAGGCGAGCGCCGCGAGCACCGCGATCAGCACGATGTGCAGAATATTGCCCTCGGCCAGGGAGGCGAAGAAGTTGCTCGGAATCAGGTTTTCCACCAACCGATCGAGGCTGAATCGCGCGTCGCCGACGCTGATCTGCTCCAGGTTCATCAGGCCCGCCGGCAGGTCCCTGGAAAGCATGAAACCCAGCAGGGTGCCGGTGGCGGCGGCGAACAGGGAGGTGAGCAGATAGTAGGCGAGGGTGTGTCCGCCGAGCGCCCTCAAGTTGTCGCCCGACGCCAGCGAGGCGTAGACCGATACCAGGATCAGCGGCAGGATCAGGACCTTGAGCAGGGAGAGAAAGATCGCCCCCAGCCATGCGACATAGGGCGCACCCGAGGGAACGAAAACCGCCAGCAGCACGCCCGCGAGCAGGGCGGCCGGTGTCGAATAGAGGGTACGAATAGACATGCGCCGGGCAATCCGTCGGGCCGCCGGCAGGAGACCACAACCCGGCTGTGGCCGGCTATGTTACTCGTTCGCGCAGCGGCGGTGAAACGCGCTCCGCGGCTTCCCGAGCG
The DNA here is from genome assembly GCA_041736365.1 of Chromatiaceae bacterium. GTDB lineage: Bacteria > Pseudomonadota > Gammaproteobacteria > Chromatiales > Chromatiaceae > JBGSTR01. Next base: position 1,602 of record JBGSTR010000783.1, read on the forward strand.
CGCGCCCGATCACAGCCAGGTTCGGTTGAGCCGATGGACGCCCGCGCGGCTTACCACGAAGAGCGAAGCCAGTGCAAAGGCGGTGCATCGGTCGACTCGCCGGTATCCAACCCGCAGATGGAAAAGCGCGGAGGCTCGGTTTTCCGCGCTCACCAGGCCGTAAATCTTGCGGTAGCCTTGGGCGCGAAGATCGGCGATGGCGCGGGCGAGCAGGGCGGCCGGAAGATTGTGTTTGCGGTACTTTTGCACTGCGAAAAGATCCGACCCAAAGGCGTCCTTGGGACCTAGCGGGACGCCAAATGCCTCGACCTGCGGATGCCGTGCACCATCGACCGTGAACCAGCCATAGCCGAGGATCTGCCCACCACATTGCGCAAGATAGCCGCGGTAGCCTCGCTGCATCGCATCCTCGAGTCGCTCCAATGGCGCTCGCGGATCGCGGTTCTCGGCGACTACGAGTGCGCGTAACGCCGACCGGTCCTCGCGGCTGATGCGGCGCACCGCCACATCCGCAATCGGGCTCGCGGTTACTCGCGGATCGGCCTCGAGCAGATACAACGTGTTGCTGATCTCACGGAAAATGGCCCGAAGAATGCGCTTGGCTAGACGTGCCGCACGCCCCCAGTACCAACGCAGCGGCCTGGTCGTCGGGTCCGACGGATTGCGCTCTCGGTTGCTGTCGCCGCAACCGAACGGGTTGGTAAAGCGGCTGATCCGCTCATCGGCATGAGTGAACCCGAATTGTTGAAGTGTCATGGTTAAGTCCTTTTCGCATCGCGTGCACGCGCAACGGCGGCGTGCAGCACTGTTCCGGCGGTAGCGCCAATCCGGGACGCTTACTTGGGACCATACGGTGCGGACTGATCCGGGACTGCGCGTGCATCGACGGATGCGAACGTCGGAGCGACCAAACGCGCTGCAAAGACGCGTAAGGAGAAGCGGATCACATGCCGTCTCGGCATTTGATTCGCTCGCGGTCCGAGGGGCGCGACTCTCGGACAGCTACATTTTCAATACGTTATGGTGCTTGAAAATGCCGGGCCATCCCCGGCCGGGACGGGAAACACCTTAAATCAACGTTTCCCTAAAGGCTCGCGTCTCGCCGCCGTGCTTGACGGGTCAGAAGTGCCAGATCAGCGGCGCGATTCCAACGGTCAGCAAGCCGAGTAGAACGTTCAGCGGTATTCCGACCTTAAGGTAATCGGTGAATCGGTAACCCCCGGGCCCGTAGACCATCAGGTTCGTCTGGTAGCCGATCGGAGTCGAGAAGCTCGCCGACGCGGCCATCATGATGGCGATGGCAAAGGGCATGAAGCTCACCCCGAGCGCCTGGCTGGTAGACAGTGCGATCGGAAAAATCAGCACCGCGGCGGCGTTGTTGGTGATGAGCTCGGTAAAGATCGTGGTCACCAGGTAGATCACCGCCAAGGTGATCCAGGGGTCTCCCTGTGCGACCTGAATCATGCTCTCCGCGATGAAGCTCGCCGCCCCGGTCTTCTGCAAGGCGCTTCCAAGGGCGAAGGAGGCGGCGATTGCGATCAGCACCTTCCAGTCCACCGCGGCGCGCGCAGTGCCGCCGGTTACGCATCGTGTCAGGAGCATGAGGCCGGCGGCGAGCATTGCCGCCTGCAACATCGACATCCACTCGAGCGTCACCGCGAGCACCATGCCGACCAGGATCGCGACGGCCGCCAGCGCCCGATCATGTCGCAACGGGCGTGAGTCGGGGAGCTGGTTCACCAGGAAGAAGTCCCGTGAATTGCGCTGGCGCTCGGCGAATCCGGGATCCGTTTCCAGCATCAGGGTGTCGCCCGGGCGCAGGACGATGTCCCCGATCTTGCCGTGGAGGCGCTCACCGTTGCGCGCAACCGCGATCACCGCCGCGTTGTAGACGTTGCGGAAGCGCCCTGCGCGGATGCTCTTTCCGACTAGCGGGCAGCTATCGGACACCACGGCCTCGGTCAGCGTCCGTTCGGGGCGCGGGACGTCGAGCTTGAATACCTGGTCGCCCGCCGGCACCAGCCCGCGAAAGCGTTGCAGATCGAGCACCGAGTCCACTACGCCGACGAAGATAAGCTGATCATTCGCCTGGAGCCGCTGATGGGGTGCGATGGCGGGCAGTATCTGTCCGTCGCGCTCCACTTCCATCAGGTACATCCCCGGCAGGTGTCGAAGGCCGGCCTCTTCTATGGTCTTGCCGACCAGCGGACTCCCCGGTTGCACCAACATCTCGACGGTGTATTCGCGCGCATCGTCGAGGTCGCTCATGACCGGCTTGCGGTCTGGCAGCAGCCAGCGTCCGAGCACGAATAGATAAATCATGCCGAGCAGAGCCGCGGGCACACCGACCCATGCAATGTCGAACATTCCGAGGCTTGCAAGCCCGCCTTCGCGGATCATCATGCCGTTGACGACCAGGTTGGTGCTGGTCCCGATCAGGGTGCAGGTGCCGCCGAAGATCGATGCATAGCTGAGCGGAATTAGGAGCTTGGACAGCGGGAGGCGATTCTGACGCGCCCAGTCGTTGACGGCCGGCAGGAACATGGCAACCACCGGCGTGTTGTTGAGAAACGCGCTTAACCCGACGACCGGCGTCATCATCCGGAACTGAGCATGTACGAGACTCCGGGGTCGACCCAGCACCCCTTGCACCAACCACCCGATCGCGCCCGTGTCGCGCAATCCCGCGGCGACTACGTAAAGCACGCCGACCGTGACCATGCCTTCGTTGGAGAGTCCGGCGAGTGCCTCGGCGGGTGTGAGCACGCCGCTCAGCAAGAGCACGGTTACGCCGGCTACGAGCACGATGTCGGCGGCAATTCGGGTAAACGCAAGGAGGCCGATGACACCAGCGACCACGGCTACCGCAAACCATGCCTCCCAGCTCATAAGCGACCTCTCATGTTGGTGTTGTCGTTGGGAAAAATCCAGTCCAAACAACTAGCTGGGTGCGCGGCAGGGTGCGGGGCCCCGCCCGTGTGACCTGAGATGCGTTCGTCAAGCGCGATGCGTCGTCGTATCGCGCCGGCTCGAGTGCGAAGGTTCACTCCGAGCCCACCGGTCCGAGCGGCCGGCGCATCCAACATGCGAAGAATACTTGAAGATCGGCGAAAAAAAACGCGGCTCGACCATGCCGCGGTGGATCCGGCCGCGTGCAGCGCCCGCGGGCGGGGAACGCCGTAAATCGGCGTTCCCTTAAACACATCGCGGCGGCCAATAAGACCTATCCGGTGGAGTCGCGGGGCGCCGCGCGCGCTGGATCAGTTGGCGGCAAGCCAGTCCGCAATCGCCTGGAATTCCTCGTCGGTCACCCCGGCAACCACGCCCTTCATGGCGATCGACAGTCCGTTGGTCCGCTTGCCGTCGCGAATATCCTTCATCTGCTCCAGCAGGTACGGGGCGTTCTGGCCGGCGATCTTCGGGTATAGGGGCATGATCGGCTCGTGCCCGGTTGGTCCGTGGCAGGTATTGCAGACCTTCAACTTATAGAGCTCCGCACCGTCGAGCGCGAGGGTGCCGGATGAGTACAGGGTGCAAAGGCTCAGGGCGGCAGCGGCGAGGATGCTAGTCTTCTTCATTATTCGTTTTCTCCGGTGGTGATGTGGCATCGGGCGAAACGGGGATCAGCTCCCCGTGCCGCGCCAACATTAGCATGGTGGTCCCGCGGGGCAAGGCACGTTCGTCGACTCGGTTCGGCGGAGTGCGTTAAGGCTGAGCGGGCAGGAGGGTCTGCACTTGGCGCACGATGTGCTCCGCCGGCAGGCCGTAGGGAACGATTGCCGCGACCGCGCCCGACGGGTCGATCAGGTACAGGTTCGCCGTGTGGTCAAGCGTATAGCGGTCGCCCTGCGCGTCGCCCTGAAGCGTGAAGCGTGCATTGTATTGAGCGGCCACCCGTGCAAGCTGCTCCGGTGTCCCGGTCAGCCCGATCATGCGCGGATGGAAGTAGCGAACGTACTTGGCCAGCACCTCCGGCGAGTCGCGCTTGGGATCCAGGGAGATGAAGACCGGGACCACGTCGCGCCCGCGTTCCGCCAGATCCTCCACGACTCGGGCACTGATCGAAAGGGTGAGCGGACAGACGTCCGGGCAATAGGTGTAGCCGAAGGAGAGCAGCACCACCTTGCCCGCCAGGTCGTGGAGCGAGAATGTTCGCGCGTCCTGATCCGTTAGCGTGAAATCGCCGCCGATTGCCGAGTCGCTGCGCGGCGGGTCGGCGGCGTACAGGATCCCGCACAGGCTGGCCATGCACAGCACGGATGCCCAAGCGAGCCCGGCGCCAAGACGCGGCATCCCGGGTAGTGTGCTCAACGAGCGGGTTCAGCTGCGGGCGGCGGCGCGGGCGCTGC
>JBGSTR010000805.1:0-3876 GCA_041736365.1 Chromatiaceae bacterium
CTCGCCAGCCGCTCGAAATCGTCCCCCAGGCCGCCGGCGATCTCGGGTAGACCCACCAGGACCCGCTCTCCCACCAGGACCACCGGCGTGTCGTCCGCTGCCGGCGGAAGGGTCAAGCGCTCGGCCGCCGCGCGGTAGACCCCGGCGCCGGGTTCCGCGGAGATGTCGATCCCGGAAACTTGAAGACGCGGCCCCCAGTGCTCGATCAGTCCGGGGAGGTAGAAGGCGAAGAAATCGCGGCTCTGGGCCGCGCTCGGAGCGAAGAAGAGCACCGCCCTGACCCCGGGAGACGAATCCTCCGATTGCGCGGCTCGGATCGGGAGCACACCGAAGGCGAGAAACACGAGGCAGACGCGAAAGATCGACATGGGCTTGGATTGCATTTGAATGTCCGTTGGTCTCCGTCAGCGACGCCGACATTGCGCACCAGCCGCTCCACTCGGGCCCGAGCGGGTGCCGTCGAGATGTTGTACAACGATCCGAACGACCGGGATCACGTCGTGCTTCGCGGTCCGGGAAATTATGATTGAAACCGAGAACCGATCGCCAGGCATCGCGGGAGCCGGGGTCGCCTGCGGACGCCGACGTCGACCTCTCCTCGATGGGTCGGTGGCGCGTTGGGTCGGTCTGGGAGGCGCCTAGGCGCGTCGGACGCGGCCCCGATTCCCTATACTCAAAACTCGCAGCTTCCGACGGAGGGCGCAGATGGGACATCTACTCAGCGCGAAGTCGTCTCTGGTGCCGTTGATCGATCGGCTGAACCGCTATCCCATCGGGCTGGTGGACAGCGAGAAGCTGCGCGAGATCCTCTCGCTTCTTTTCGACGAGCGCGAGGCCTACGTCGCCTCTTGTTTCCCCCTGATGGAGGCCTCGCTCGAGGAGCTGTGCAAGGTCACCGGACTCCCCGCCGCGGAGCTAGACGCGGTTCTAGAGTCCATGGCCAACAAGGGCCTGGTGATGGACCTGCCCTACGCCGGGACCACGTACTACCTCCTAGTGCCCGGGCTCATCGGGTTCATGGAATTCACCTTCATGCGGCAGCGCGGCGACCTGCCGCTCGAGCGGCTCGCGCGTCTGATGTCCGAGTATCTGAGCGATCAGGGACGCGAGGGTCAGGCCCGTGAGTTTTTCGGCGGCCGCTACCCGATTGCCCGCGCGCTGGTCGACGACGAGCACATCCCCGTCACCTCGCGAATCACCCCGTACGAGGACGCGCGCCAAATCATCCGCGACAGCGACTACCGAGCGGTGACCCTGTGCTTCTGCCGCCACAAGAAGGCCCACCTGGGGCAGGCCTGCCGCAAGGGCGCCCCGGTCGAGGGTCTCTGCATGGTCCTCGGCCAAGGGGCGCGATTCCTGGTGCGCCGCGGTTTCGCCGAGGAGCGCACGCTGGAGCAGATGCTCCAAACCCTCGATCACGCCCGCTCGCTCGGGCTGACGCATGTCACCGACAATGTACGCGAGCGCCCGTCGTTCCTCTGCAACTGTTGCCGTTGCTGCTGCGAGCTGATGGCGGGTGTGCAGTCGGGCTTTCCCGACGGCCTGGCCAAGACCCCCTTCATCGCCGAAGTGGACCCGCGGCGCTGCGACTATTGCGGCGAGTGCCTGCGCGCCTGCAACGTCAAGTGCATTGGACTGGGTGCGGACGCGCGCGGTCGCGCCGAGGCGGGTCACCGGACCCGAACCCAAGCAAGGCGCTGGGCCGAAGTAAACCCGGATGTGTGTCTCGGCTGCGGAGTCTGCATTCCCGAGTGCGAGCGCGGTGCGATCTCGCTGGTGAAACGACGACGCTACAGGACCCCGCCGAAAAACGCGCTCGGTCTCTTCGCCCGGATGCTCTGGGACAAGGGGCGGCTCATGCCATTCATCGCCGAAGGAATCAGGCGATGGTGGTGATGCCGACTGATCTAAACTCCGCTCTGGCTCCCACGCTCCGGCGCGGGAGCCAGACGAAATTCGGTAGGATCGCCACTCGGACCCGGTTGACGAGCCAGGCACTTGGCGTAACCCGTTGATGTGATTGGAGCCGATGGGCGGATTCGAACCGCCGACCTACTAATTACGAATCGTGCTTACATACTTTTTCCGGGTTCTTTCCGGTTACTCTGGCGTAGTCTGTTTGCGAGCGCGAACAGTCGCTTACCCCCATCTGGTGTGCTTTGGCTTCATCCTCGTTCAACCGGGTTTCTGTCCTCTCAGGGGACAACGAGGGGACAACGGGAGTCACGCGGCCCAAACTCAGCTTTTCTCAGTTATTCGTGGGGTCCGCTGTCGCGCGGTCGCATTGAGTGCCGGTCGCCTTGCCCTCGGGCGGTGCTTGAGACAGCGACGAATCCGGGCGTGCTCGCCGGCATCGGCGGATCGCGTTCTCACGTGACGGTTGGACGGTGACACATAGCTAGCCACGGACGCCAGCGCGACGCCAACGCCGAGACGGGAACGGTGGGCAGCAGGGCATCGGCGGGGCCGGCTCACTACTCGCCCCGGCGTATCAGGTTGACGGGGTTAACAGGCGTAGCCTAGTCTCCGGCCGACTGGACATGGATGGGAATTCCGTCTAGCAACGCGGACCTAGAATCCGTCTAGTGCCGTGAGACAGAACCTGTCTAATCAACTGTTGGGCAGCAACAGCCATTGGAGCCAACACATGAAAACAGCTATTTTCGTTCTTTTTTTCTGTCTAGTCGCGTCCCACGCTTTTGCCGAGGTCGTCGCTCCAGGTAGCTACTACGTCACGGCAGACAAATTGAACGTCAGGCTTTCGCCGTCCGCCGAAAGTACAATTACCAACAAGATTTATCGTCAGCAAAAGGTTGACGTGAAAGAGGTGAAAAACGATTGGGCTAGAATATCCGACTACTACAACGGAGTCGCGGAAGGTGTACAAGGTCTGGTGGCGCGATGGGTATCAGCGCAACATTTGTCGCTTCAAAGGCCCGGCGATTTGTCTCAACCGGAAATTCCGGCAGACGCTCGTATTAAAGAGCTTCCAAAAGTTGGTGAGTACGGTGCTACAAAAAGAGACGTAGAAATTCTTTACGCTGCCGCTACCTATTACCTAAATACTGATCGGTGCAAGAAAATCATGTTTGGCGACAAGAGCGTGGATAAGCCCAATACGTACTATCTGAATTGCGGTGGTGCCCAGAACCTGTTTTTTACACCATCAGAAATTCCAGGGCTGGATGAGTAGAAGATTATCAGCCAACAGCGCCACGGTCATCGACCAAAGTCAGGATGCCGCCGATCTCTTGAACCACCAGCGGATCGCGTAGCCCGTTCTCTGAAATGTCGTTCGCCAGCTCAAGCAATCCATCCTCGCCGAGCATCGGAAATTTGTCGGCCAGCGCGTGAACCGGCAGCGCGAAAACGTCGATTCGTTCATTCATGTCAGCTTCTCCGTTTGTCGATTGATCCGATTGCAGCCACTCCGATCACGCGCTCCAGCCCGCGCAAGAATCGGCCGCGCTCCAAGTCCGTCATGCTGCGCACCAATGCCAGCGCCCGCCCGACCCGTTCCGGCTCCGGAAAAGGTGCATCCCGAATAATTGATTCAGTGGTCACTGCGGGTCCGCCGGCAGCGCGCCGTTCGCCTTGCTCGAAAAGCCGCCTCTCGAATTCATCCGTCGGCAGCTCGGACAGCCGCATCCACCGATACAGTTGACCCACGGACGTTCCAAGCGCCGCAGCCTTATCGCGCAAGCTCATATCTGCCGTGACTGGCGCGCCTAGCGCGGGCCGGATTTTTCGCCTGCTCATGTCTGCGCCCCCAGCGATCGGCCCGCATCCGCGAGCCACGCTGCCAGTCGCGCGGGATTGCGCCGGCACGCCTCCAGAACCTCCGCGATGAGTGCCTCGTCGCACTCGCCGATCCTG
>JBGSTR010000019.1:0-3301 GCA_041736365.1 Chromatiaceae bacterium
GGCCGAGGTTCGTCGGCAGGCAGCTCGGTGGACGCTTCACCCGCCTCCTGGAGGTCTGGCGCCTTGCCGCTTCCGCCTTCGCTCGCCAGGTCCTCCGCGAGCACCTCCACCAGCTTCTTCGAGACACCGACCACATCCTCCGTGCCATCCGGATCGACCACGTTGTCGAACAGGTTGCGCTTGCCCCTTACCAGCGCGAGGACACGCTCTTCGTACGAGTTTGCCGCCACCAGCAACAGGATCTGCACCGTCTCGGTCTGGCCGAGCCGGTGCACCCGGGCGATTCGCTGGTCGAGCACGGCCGGGTTCCAGGGTGTCCAGATTGATCAGGACCGAGGCGCACTGGAGGTTGAGCCCGACACCGCCGGCATCGGTGGAGATGAAGACCTGCACCGCATCGTCCTGGTGGAAGCGGTCGATGAGCTCCCCGCGCTTGGCGCTGTGGACCCCGCCATGCAGGCGCACGCAGCCGAGGCCCATGCGCCGCAGCCGCTGCTCCACCATCCGTGTCATCTGCTCCCACTGGGAGAACACCACGGCCTTGAGGCCCGACTGGACGCACAGCTCCTCCAGGATGCTCTCAAGCTCGTCCAGCTTTGGGGAGCCTTCGGTCTCCTTGTCGACGAGTCCCGCGGCGTTGCACGCCATGCGCGCCTGCTGCAGTGACGAAAGCAGCCGCTTCTGCTCGGACGGGGTGAGCGGACGTTTTTTGGCGATATGGGCCAGCCGTCCGGCATTGGCGACGGCGTCGTCATGCAGACCGCGCTGAAGGGGCGTCAGCTCCAGGTCGAGTCGCTGCTCGATGCGATCGGGGAGCTGATCGCGCACCAGTCGGCGGTCGGCCGCTCCGGCGATCTCTCCGGGCGAGCCGCTGCGGGCGCCGTGGGCGAACAGTGCGGCCAGGGCATGGGTACAGGGTCGATCCGGGTCGGTCGCGCAGCCGCAAGCGACTTGGAGGTTGCCGTTCGGGTCATAGACAAGCTCGACGGCGAGCACTTCCTCCGTCTCCGCATCCTCGACTTCCGCCCACAGACGCTCCGCCTCCCAGTCCAGACTGGTCACCCGGTTGTCCTTGTAGTAGCGCAGCCCGGCACGGACGACGCTTGGGTCGGCCAGGGACTGGATCTGCTCGTTGTCGAAGAAAAAGTTGTCCTGGTACTCGGTAGGCAGGGACGTAGAGCTCATGTCCTTGGGGTCGATCCGATGCTGAAAGAGGGCCGGAATGTTATCACCAGGTACCGGGCGCGCTCTCAAGGCATTGGTGCCGTCTCGCGTTTTTCGGGGTCAGATGCGTCGCCCGACCATCGCCGCGATCTGCTTCTGGAAGCGCTCGCTGCCCGGGACAAAGCCGCGGTTGGTCGCGGCTCGAAAAAAGGTAAGCTCGGCCTCGGCGATTTCGCCCTCGACAGAGACGCCGGTAAGCGACGCGTCGCGCAGCGGCGTTTTCGCCGGGGTCCCGAACTGTTCGCGTCCGCCGGATTCGCGGGCTTGGGAACCTCGGCAGCCGGCGGCGCCTCGAACCGCTTTGAATCCCTCTGGAGCCATCGACATGCCCTACCTCATCCTTCTGCTGCTACTCACGGGGTCCTCCTGGGCCGTCGCCGAGGCCCCGGCAGTCGACCCGGAGATCAACGCCCACTACCAAGATGCCGATTACGCCCGCTGGAAGGGCATCTTCGAGAGTCCCGGTCGGGAGGTCTACGATCACCGGAGCGAGATCCTAAATGCGCTGGAAATCAAACCGGGTATGCGGGTCGCCGATGTCGGGGCCGGGACGGGTCTCTATGCGATGCTCTTTGCAGATTCCGTCGGTCCGACCGGGACGGTCTACGCGGTGGATATCTCGGAGAGCTTCGTGGAGGCGATCGGGGCACGTGCTACCGAGGCGGGATTGAAGAACGTCGTTCCGGTGCTCAGCCACCAGGAGAGCACCGAGCTCCCGCCGGGGAGTGTCGATCTGGTCTTCATGGCCGACACCTACCATCACTTCGAGCATCCGCGCGCCATGCTCGGCTCGATTCGCGCGGCACTGGTACCCGGCGGGCTACTGGCGATCATCGATTTCAGGCGCGAGCCGGGCGTCAGCAATCGCTGGATCCTGGGGCACGTCAGGGCCGGTCGGGAGGCGGTGATCGGCGAGGTGGAACGGGCGGGTTTCAAGTTGATCGACGAGCCGATCAAGCTGCGCGGGAATTATTTCCTGCGCTTTCGCAAGGCGGACGCCTGATGCTCCGCATCTCCACAGCCGACGTGGAGACGGTCGACGGCGACGCCTACCGCCGCAAGGTCCGCATCGGCGCCCATGTAGGCTGGGTGGCGGTGGCGCCCGATCGCGGGCGCTGGCCGGGGCGGTCCAGTCCGCGCGGGGTCGATCGCTGCCAACCAAACATGTCCTGCCGTGGCCGTTCTACCCATCCTACGGACCTGGGAACAGAACATACAAGGATGGGTAGTCGTAGGGTCAAGCGAAGCGGACCCACCAAAGCCACAGCCATCGGCGGATCCGTCGCCGCGCTCCTTGATCCGCCCTACAAGATTGCCCCGGGTTTCTGAGAAGGTGCCGGCCGAAGATGCGATCGACTGAAAGGCACGCGATATTCAAGCCGTATCTATAAATCGCGCCGCGAGGTCGGCGTTTTCTGTCGGAGTACGGGAATCCGACATCGCTGTTTTTATTGACTATGTTTCTATTCGAGCCTGGCCCCTTTTCCCCGGGCCCCTTTTCCCCCGCGGCGTTTGATGCGGCCGTCTTTGCCGATCAGGATCAGTGCGCGGTTGCTTGCGTCTGTGCAGAATCCTCCCGGTTTGCCGCACGGTCTGGCGCCACCGCGGGTGCGTTTGTTCTGATCAAGCTCGGATCAACCGCCCGGGATCCGTCCCACACGAGCAGCGCGACCCTGATGGGCCGGGCAGGGAACCGCTCGACTTGACCGCCAGCATCCGTCCCAAATCGCCTCCGGTGGCAACTCGAACGTACCGGAAAATAGGCCGGTTCTGGGGCGGTCTGACGACGTCCTATCGCGCCCACGCCGGGCACGACCGGAGGCGGAATCGCTGCGAGGTCCGAAAACGGCCAGACAGGGGGGCTTCGGCCCGCTAGGCTGCGGATCATGGAGCTCAATGCCGCCACCTGCTACCGCGCCGTCTGCGCCCACGACACGCGCTTCGATGGGGTCTTCTTCGTCGCGGTGACGACGACCGGGGTCTATTGCCGGCCGGTGTGCCGCGCGCGTACGCCGGGCGCGACGCGCTGCCGCTACTTCCGATCGGCGGCGGAGGCGGAAGCGGAGGGATTTCGCGC
>JBGSTR010000024.1:0-1973 GCA_041736365.1 Chromatiaceae bacterium
CCAGCGCCAGCATGACCGCGGCGGCAATTCCGAACGCCGGCCGCACCGCGGCACGAGGCGCCTGATCGATCGCGTCCCCCCCAACCTCCCGCGCCGCTCGGTTGACGATCGGCGGGGTTACCTGATTCGCGCGCGTGACGCAGGCGCCCAGCAGCGCGCGATCGCACAGGATATTGGTCAGCCGGGGGATGCCGCCCGAGAACTGGTGGATGCGGCGGATCGCGGCCGCCGTGAACAGGGGCCGATCGACACCGGCTACCGCCACTCGATGGCGGATGTATTCGCCCGTCTCCGCGAGGGTCAGAGGCGTCAGGTGATAGCGAGCGGTGATCCGCTGATTGATCTGGCGCAGGCTCTCGCTCTCGAGCATCCGACGCAGCTCGGGCTGTCCCACCAAAAAGATCTGCAGCAGTTTGTTCTTGGTGGTCTCCAGGTTGGTCAACAGCCGGACCTGCTCCATGACCTTCGGACGCAGATTCTGTGCCTCGTCGATCATCAGCACCGGACGACGCCCGTTGGCATGGGCCTCGAGCAGGTAGCGATTGAGCCGATCGACCAGCAGCTTGACCGAGCGCTCGCCCTCCGGCACCTGGATGCGGAACTCGTCGCAGATGTTGAGCAGGAGCTCGTTCGCGGTCATGGCCGGATTGAGGATCAGGGCCACGTCGACGCCGGCGGGGATCTGTTCCAGGAACGCCCGACACACGGTCGTCTTGCCGGTGCCCACCTCGCCGGTCAGCAGCAGGAAGCCGCCGGTTTCGCCGGCACCGTACAGCAGATGCGCCAGGGCCTCTTTATGCTGCTCGCTAAGGAACAGGTAGTGAGGATCCGGCGCGATGGAGAAGCTGGGCTCCTTGAGTCCGAAATATTTGGGATACACGGTGACTGTACTGGATGATCTCGCCGCGGTCCTTGAGTACCCGGGAACCGCTCGCGGGTTGTCTGCGGAACTGAAAGAGACTAGACAGGCTAGGGTATGGCGTCAAGCGACCAACGTCACCTTAGGCCACGCCGGGCCATCCGCAACCAGACGGGAAAGCCAGATGTATCAACGTTTCTTGAGCGTGAGCCATTAGTTGCTTGGTGGGCGACAATCGCAAACCCGCTGTTGAGCGCGTGCTGCTTCATTCGTGTCGCGGCGCTCGAGGCGCGGTTGCAGGCCGTGGCACGTGCGTTGCGGTCGGCCCGTCGGGAATCTTGACCTCGCCACGTACGCGGCGGCCCCAGCGCACCAGCGGGAGCACCAGATACCCCACCGACACGCTGAGCAACCCGGCATTTCCCAGCAGCTTCAGCATCATGGCCGCCTGCGGGTAGCCGCCGTCCCAATAGGTCATTGTCACGGTAAGAAAACAGGCGAGCGTCACGAACGCCAGATGCACCGAAAGGTCGCTCGCGCCGCCCGGCCAGCGCACGGCCAGTCGCGTCCCCAGCCAGGCCGCGATTGCCCCGCCGAACAAGCCGGCCGCGACATCCACCGGCCAGTGCACCCCGACCGCCACCCGGCTGAATCCCGCCGCAACCGCAAGCACCACCAGCAGCAGCCGCGTCCAGTTGGCCCGCGCGTAGTAGACGAGCACCCCGAAGAACACCGCGGCGGTGACGCTGTGCCCGGAGGGGAAGCTGCCGTGTCGACGTTCGACGCCGATCAGATGAAACGCATCCGCGGGCAGGACCCCCGCCGGGCGAGTTGCGTCAAACAATGGCTTCAGCGCACCGCTGTAGGCCGACGCGATCAACGCCGCCAGGATCAGCGCCCAGAACACCCGCGGACGGCGCAGCGAGAACAAGAGGCTCAATGCAAAGGGTGTCCGCTCGTCGCCCAGGGCGGTCAGCCACTGCCAGAGCCAGTCGGGCCCGCCCGCGGCGAGCCCGTTGAGGCGCACAAACCCCGCGTGATAGCCGCAGGCGGCGAATAGCGTTACGGCCACGACCAAACTGACCCCGGCCCAGCGCGATAGCCAAACAGCCCC
>JBGSTR010000036.1:0-2675 GCA_041736365.1 Chromatiaceae bacterium
GTGCTGATCGCCGTCGGCGTGGGACTCACGGGGATCCTCTACGGCATCCACCTCGACCGGGTTGTGCGCGACAAGTTCGAAGGCAAGCGCTGGGCGCTGCCGGCCCGCGTCTACGCGCGCCCGCTGGAGCTATACGCCGGCCGCCCGCTTTCCGCCGAACAGCTCCAGGGTGAGCTCGATCGACTTGGCTACCGGCGGGTCGATGCCCCGACGACGCCCGGCACCTACGCCCGCGACGGCGACGAGTTTCGGTTTCAGACGCGGCCGTTCCGCTTCTGGGACGGCGAGGAGCCCGCCCGTTCACTCGATGTTCAGCTAGCCGACCAGCGCGTCGCCGCGATCACCGATACCGCAGGCGGAGTGGAGCCGGCGCTGGTGCGGCTCGAGGCGGCGCTGATCGCCAGCATCTATCCCACCGACAACGAGGACCGGGTGTTGGTGCGGCGAAAAGAGCTGCCGGATCTGCTGGTTCGGACGCTTCTCGCCGTGGAGGACAGGAATTTCTACAGCCACGGCGGCGTCGACCCGCGCGGCATCCTGCGCGCCGTCTATCACAATCTGCGGGCCGGCGGCGTGGTGGAGGGAGCGAGCACCCTCACCCAGCAGCTGGTGAAGAACTTCTACCTGTCCTCTGATCGGACGCTGAAGCGCAAGTTGAACGAGGCATACATGTCGGCGCTGCTGGAAAGGCGCTACAGCAAGGACGAGATCCTCGAGGCCTATGCCAACGAGATCTACCTGGGCCAGGACGGGAGCCGGGCGATCCACGGTTTCGGACTCGCGAGCAGCTTCTATTTCGATCGTCCGCTTGGGGAGCTCGGCATCGCCGAGACGGCATTGCTGGTCGGCCTGGTTCAGGCGCCCTCCAGCCTGGATCCCCGTAGGCGCCCCGAGGAAGCGCGCAAACGGCGCGATCTCGTCCTCGACATCATGGCGCGCGACGGCGTGATCAGCGCGGCCGATGCGCAAGCGGCGAAGGCAACGCCGTTGATCCTGCGCGACGGCGGCGGGCGGCCGACCGGCGATTATCCGGACTTCATCCAACTGGTCCGTCGCCAGCTGCAGCGCGACTACCGCGACGAGGATCTGCGCTCCGAAGGCCTGCGCATCTTCACGACCCTGGATCCGCTCGCCCAGGCAACGGTCGAAAGCAAGCTGCCGGTGCGCCTGAGCCAGCTTGAGAAATCCCGCGGCATGCCGCAGGGCACGCTCGAGAGTGCGATGGTCATCACCTCGGTGGCCCAGGGCGAGGTGCTGGCGCTCGCCGGAGGCCGCGCGCCGGGCTACGCCGGATTCAACCGTGCGCTCGATGCGGTCCGCTCCATCGGCTCCCTGGTCAAACCGGCGGTCTATTTGACCGCCCTGTCCGATCCGGATCACTACACCCTGACCACCACCATCGAGGATCGGCCGGTTAGCCTGCGCGCCGGGGATAAGATGTGGACACCGAAGAACTACGACCATCGGGTCTATGGCGCGGTGCCCTTGCATCGGGCCCTGTCGAGCTCGCTGAACTTGGCGACGGTCAATCTCGGCCTGAGCATCGGCGTCGGCAAGGTGGCCGACACCATCTATCAGCTCGGCGCCCAACGGCGCATCGTCAAGGTGCCGGCCATCTTGTTGGGATCCGTGTCCCTGTCGCCGCTCGAGGTCGCGCAGATGTATCAGACCATCGCCGCCGGCGGCTACCGGGCACCGTTGCGTGCCATTCGCGAGGTGATGGACTCGAGCGGGCGCCCGCTCAACCGCTACCCCTTGGCGGTGCAGGCGGTGGTCGATCCGCGTGCCGCCTATCTGACGACTTGGGCGATGCAGCAGGTGGTCAAGCAAGGCACCGCCAAGTGGCTCGGAGGGCAGCTGCCCGCGGGACTGACGATGGCGGGCAAGACCGGCACCACGGACGACATGCGCGATAGCTGGTTCGCCGGCTTCAGCGGCGACAAGGTCGCGGTGACCTGGGTCGGCCGCGACGATTACAAGCCGATGGGACTCGCGGGCGGCGCCGGCGCGTTGCGCGTCTGGGGCGATATCATGCTCGCGTTGGAGAACGAGCCACTGCCCGAATTCCCGCCGGAGGGGGTCGTGCTCGCCCGTGCCTGCGGCGGGTCGGCGCTTCCCTATATCGAAGGAAGTGCGTCCGGCTCGGCCGCCTGTGGCTCGAGCGGTAGCGAGAAGAAGAGTGGGGACGGCGGCAGCTCGGGGTCGGATAGTGGCAAAGTCGCTCAGGTGGCCCCGCCGGATTCCGGCGACAGCGCCCCCGCGCCGTCCGCGGCCACGCCTAAGTCAAAGCCCAAACCGGAGCCCCGTCGCCGCGACGACAATCCGTTCATGCGTGAATTTTACAACTGATGTACAGAGCGCTTCTCATCCTCACTGTCCTACTCGGGCTCGTCGCCTGCGCGACCGAGCAGCGTCAGGGACCTCCCGCACCGGTCGTCAGCGTGACCCCCCGCGAGCCCGTTGCCGAGCCACCGCCGCCTGCGCTTGAGCCGGCGTCCAAGCCCACGTCCAAGCCGGTCGCGGCCCCGGCCAAGAAGCAAGGGACCAAGGTTTACGCCTATCAGGAGCCGGGCACCGAGCCTAGCGTACCGGCGCAGCCCGAGCCCGCCTCTGCTCCACCGCCGCCGCCGGCCGCGAAGCAACCTGCAGCGACGCCACCTGTAGCGACCTCGGCG
>JBGSTR010000052.1:0-7355 GCA_041736365.1 Chromatiaceae bacterium
AGCAGACCGCTGCGGCAACGGTCCAGGCGCCCGAGGCGGCACCGACCGCCGTCAAGGCGCAGTAAAAACTGCGGCCAAGGCACGGTTTACCTCGCCAAGCAACCAAGGCCTCGCCGTTGTCGGCGAGGCCTTTTTTTGTGCTAGCGGGGGTCTACCCGGCCGTGGGCCGGGCTCCGAATCAGGCGGCCGGACGGGTCGGCTCCGCGTCGATTCGATGCGGCGGACCGCCATTGAGGATCCGCTGGGCGAAATAGCGGGCGAGGAATTCATCGAAACCGAGGTCGTCCGCCGCCTCGACCTCGCGTTGACGCCGAACCGACTCGATGGCCAGATCATCGAACAGCGCTTGGCGTGCCGGGGCGATGGGTCGGTGCCTAAAGTGCTCGCGATGAGCCTCGGAAAGTCGCTTGGCGAATACAAAGAAACCCTCGCCGCTCTCACGCATTTCTCGGAGTATCCGTGCGGATGGCGTCAGGGTTGGATCGCGAACCTTCTCGAGCTGGGCCGCGAGGCTTCGAGCGTGTGCGCCGTCCGCGGCGCCATCCAGTAGCGCGGCGACCGGCTGCATTTCCGCAAGTACCGCTTCCGCCCATTGTTGCAGCGATACGGCGTCGCCATTGCGCGCCAGCTCAAGCCCCGGCTCGCGGCCGCGGTGTGCCGTGACGACCTGATTGGCGTCGATCGATCGGCGCTCGGCGCCACCGATGGGCGGACTCTCCTGTAGGAGGCAATAGAGCATCAGCGCCTCGAGGAACGCGAGCGTTTCGGATCCAACTCCGGTCGGCTCGAAGCAGTTCACGTCGAGCGAGCGCAGCTCCACGTAGCGCACACCGCGGCGTCGCAACGCGAGCGTAGGCTTCTCCATCCACTCGGTAATCTGTTTCGGGCGCACGCTGCTGTAGTACTCGTTCTCGATCTGGAGCACGTTGGCGTTGAGCTGCTCGTAGTGATCGCCGACCTTGACCCCGATGCTTTCGTACTGTGGACACGGCGTCTCGATTGCCCAGGTGAGACTGCGTATATAGGTATCCAGGCTATCGTAGCTCGCCTTCATGCCCGTGCCCTGCTCCTGCTGGTTCTGATAGCCGATGTCGCCCATGCGCAGGGAGGTGGCGTAGGGGTAGTGAAGCGTGTGCTCGTCGAACGGTTGCAGATCGGTGTCACGACCCTGCACGAAGCTGGTACAGATCGCGGGCGAGGCGCCGAACAAGTACGGCACCAGCCAGCCGATCCGCTGCAGGTTGCGGATCATGGCCATGTAGCATTCCGAGCGAAACGCCGCATCGTCCGCATCCGAGCCAACGATCTCCCGGTAGATCCGCAGGAAGTCGTCGGCGAAGGAGAAGTTGAAATGGACACCCGCGATCACCTGCATGGTGCGTCCGTAACGGTTGCCGAGGCCCCGCCGGTAGACCGTCTTCATGGTCGCCGCGTTCGAGGTCCCATAGCGTGCGAGGGGAATGTTGCCGGCACCCTCGAGGATGCACGGCATGCTCGTTGCCCACAGCAACTCTCCGTCCAACTCGCGATCGACGTAGGCGTGAATGTCGGCGAGGAACTCCAAGGCCGCCTGAATGCTGGTCGACGGAGGGGTAACGAATTCGAGCAGCGCTTCGGAGAAGTCGGTAGTGATGTGCGGGTGGGTGAGCGCGGAGCCCAGTTTGGCCGGATGCGAAGTCGCCGCGATGCGACCCTCCGGCGAGACCCGCAGTCCCTCCTTCTCAAGGCCGACAAGATTGCCGGCAAGGGCGGCCGCGCCGGGTCCGCGCGCCAATGCGGACAGCCTCTGCTCGAAAACGTGTGTTGCGTGGTTCAACGCCCAACGTACCTTGTGTCGCGCGCGGGGAGAGAATGGGGTCGCTGTGGCCGGAAACGACCGGAAACAACCGATGGGCGACTTCGCTCCGCCCAGCGGTGAATCCGCGTCGCGGCTCGATGACCGCCGGCGCTCAGTTGCTCATGGCAGCCCGCGGGCGGTTGGCGCCCTCGAGCAGAACGCTGTCGGCGAGCACGCGCGCCGCCTCTTCGACCTGAATATGCGCAATCGCCTTGCGCTGGGCGTCGAGCGCATCCTCGTCTACATGGTCCGCATCCTCGTCGACCGGCGTAATACCGCGCGAACGCAGGAACGCGTCGCGGTGATCCTCGAACGCGCGCTCTCGCTCCTTGTCTTCCGCCCGGCGATCATTCTCGCGCAGCGACACCCGAGTCTGTGCGGCGACCTCGGACATCATCTTGTTGCGCTGCGCGAGCATCGCGAATCCGGGGTCGGCGGAGATCCGCTGAGCCGACTGCAGGCTCAGACGGTCCAGGTTCGTAAGACTCGTGTGGTGATACTTCGCCGGCGCGATCTGCGTCCACGGCAAGGCGTTGTCGAGCGAACGCTCGCCATGATCTTCGCCGTCGTCTGGTCCGGGAAATCCGATGTCCGGCACGACGCCCTTCAACTGGGTGCTGCCACCGCTGATGCGGAAGAATTCGGCCATGGTTAGTCGCAGGCGCCCGAGGTCGTCCTGATCGCCGGGAACGTAGCGGTTGAGATCGACCAGGGTTTGCACCGTACCCTTACCGAAGGTCGGCTCTCCGATCACTAGACCCCGACCATAGTCCTGTACCGCACCGGCAAAGATCTCGGAGGCCGAGGCACTGTCCCGATCCACCAGCACCGCCAGCGGCCCGGTATAGGCGACGCCCGGCTCAGGGTCGCTTTCCACGTCGATCTTGCCGAAGGCATCCTTGACCTGCACCACCGGGCCGGTATCGATAAACAGACCGGTCAGTGAAGTGGCCTCGGCAAGCGAGCCGCCACCGTTGCCGCGTAGATCGATGACGATACCGTCGACGCGCTTGGCTACAAGATCGTCGATCAATCGGCGTACATCGCGCGTCGTGCTGCGAAAATCGCTGTTGCCGTCGGATTCCGCCTGAAAGTCGCGGTAGAACGCCGGAAGCTCGATTACGCCGATCTTCATCCCGGGGGCGTTCGGCATGTCCTCTATGATCGAGGACTTTGCCGCCTGATCCTCAAGCTTGATCTCGTTGCGAACGAGTGAAATCTCGCGCACACGCCCGTTTGCACCGCCGGATTCAGGTTGTAGCTGAAGCCGAACGACGGAGCCCTTGGGACCGCGAATCTTGTCCACCACGTCTTGGAGCCGCCAACCGACCACGTCGTCCATGCTGCCGTCGAGTCCCTGGGCAACGCCAACGATGCGATCGCCGGTTTGCACTTGTCCGGACTCCCGCGCCGGGCCGCCGGGAATCGTCCGCTGGATCACCGTGTGGTCGTTCTCCGAGCTCAATACCGCCCCGATCCCCTCGAGCGACAGCTTCATGCTGATGTCGAAGTTCTCCGAGGTGCTCGGGGACATATAGCTGGTGTGCGGCTCCAGGGTCTGGGTGTAGGCATTCATGAACGCCTGAAAGACGTCGTCGTTGGAGAATTGATGGATCCGGTGCTCAAGACCCTCGTAGCGCTGGCGCAACCGCTCTTGCACCTCCGCGTCGGTCTTTCCGGCAACGCGCAACCCGAGAAAGTCGTTCTTCACCCGCTGGCGCCAGATCTCGTCGAGCTCCGCGCTGTCCTTCGCCCACGCAACCTTCGAGCGGTCGAACTGGTACTCCTCCGCGCCCGTGAAATCGAAGCCCCCGTCGAGCAGCTTCAATGCGTGACCGACCCGTTCGTCGACCCGCATGCGATAGACGCGGAAGATGTCGAACGCCGCCGATAGCTCGCCGCGACGCAGGTTGTCGTCGAGCCGCCGCGCGCCGTTCTCGAAGCGCTCCACGTCCCGAGCGAGGAAAAACGAGCGGTTGGGGTCCAACGCCTCCAGATAGGCGTCGAGCACCTTCTTGGCGAACTGGTCGTCGATCGGCACCTTGCGATAGTGATAGCGCTCCAGCACCTTATTGATCACAACCGCGGTCTTGGACTGACTCTGGCTGGGGAACAGCTCCGAGAGCGAGACCTGCTGTGGATTCGCGGCGACGATGGTGGCGGTCAGGGCGAAGGTGACGCCGACCAAAAAGCGTGCTAATCGCTGTCTCATAAGGTGCTCGTATTGGGAAACTCTTGGCTGAGAGACAAGGTTGGCCGCAGAAGGGTTCCGAGCAGGAAAAGGGAAACCGCATACGGACTCAACGCAAACCTTTGACTGCGGCTACAGGATCAAGTCCTTCGAAGCCGTCGCCTCAAGTCCAGGAGAGTAGATGCTGGATAAACAGATTTCAACAACTTAGGCTGGAATCCGCGCATTCCTTTACGGCTCGCGCCAACCGGGCCGAGGGCAACCGCTCCATGCGGGGTATTCCGTCAACGCCCATGCGGTTGTGGACCGCGGGGCTTCGGAGCTACGGCCGGGGCTCGCCGGCCGCTACGGCAAATACCGAGCGGCCGACGAGCCCGATTGCCTACTTGAGCTTGGCGATACCCAACATCTTGAGGATGTATTTCTCGTAGATCGGCTCAGAAGTACCCTTCTTCATCTTACGGATGAAGTACTTCTCGAAGGCAATCTTGGCCATGTGCACCCACTTGCCCTTCTTGAACCAGGCCACGTTGCGCGGCGGGATCTGCGGCAGCGCCACGAAGGCGGCACCGGTGTCGCCCATATCAGCCAGGCAGATGGCGTTCCAGGTCGCCAGCGTCGTGCCCTCTTTGCCGTTGATCTCGTCTGCGATGTTGTGGACGATCGCGGTGACCATGGATTCGATCATATAGCCGGTCTTTGGCGCACCGGTCGGCACCGGGGTGGTCTCGACCGGTGGAATCGCAATACAGACGCCGGCGGAAAAGATGTTCTTGTAGGTCGGGTTGCGCTGGTGGTCGTCCACGAAGACGAACCCCCGCGGGTTGCACAGCCCTTCCACCTTGGCAACGCATTCCGCACCCTTGAAAGACGGCAACATCATGGAGTATTTGAAGTCGAGCACGTGGTCCTTGATCTTGGCCGCGTTGTCGTCGTACTGCTCGACGTACATCTTCCCGGCCTCCACCTTGGTCACCTTCGCGTTGGTGATCCACTTGATGTGATGGGAGCGAAGGTCGCTTTCGAGGAACCCCTTCGAGTCCCCGACACCGCCTAAACCAAGATGACCGATGTAGGGCTCGGAGGTGACGAAGGTCATGGGCACGCGGTCGCGCATCTTGCGCTTGCGCAGGTCGGCGTCGAGGATAAACGCATACTCGTAAGCCGGTCCGAAGCAACTGGCAAACGGCATTGCTCCTACGATGACGTGGCCCGGGTCTTCCAAGAGCTTCAAGTAGTCTCGGTATGCTGTCTCCGCATGATCGACGGTGCAGACGGAGTGGGTATGCCCACCGTTCGGACCGGCTCCCTCCACCTCCTCGAAGGCGAGGCGTGGCCCGGTCGCGATGACCAGGTAGTCATAGTCGACCTCCTGGCCGTCGGCCATCACCAGCTTGTTGTTGGCCGCATCGATCGTCTCGCAGCGCTTGGCGATAAAGCCGATGCCCTTTCGCTCGAGGTGTGGACGAATATCGAACGTTATGCTTTCGCGATCGCGCCAGCCGACGGCAAGCCACGGGTTCGACGGCACGAACTGAAAATAGTCGCGCTCGTTTACGACTGTAATTTGATGGTCCTTGCCCAGCTCCTCGCGGAGCTCGTAAGCCGCGGGCATGCCGCCGGTGCCGGCACCCAGAACAACGATATGTGCCATGAGTCTCTGTCCTCTGAATCGAAGGTGGTTAAGGGAGGAGGCGTCCCAGACTGCTTTTCCCTAGTGATTATTTGCGCGGCTGTCCTGCCGCCGCGAGTCGTTCGGCGCTCCAGCTAGCGAGCGAAGCGTATCAGGAATTCGGCTGCGATTCCGCAACCCTGGTTGACGCGGATCACATTCCGTACGAAGCCCCGCAGGGGCTATGCCACCGACCAATCGGGTTTCGCTTTCGGTCGTCCTCGGGGGGGGGCCCGCCCGATCGTGGACGGCGACTGGAGAAGCTGCCGGAACGCGCAACGCCTCGACCGCAAAAGGCAAATTGCCGAATCCGAAGATCGCCTTAGCCCTGCTGGCCGGAGCCCTTCTGATAGACCTTGCGGCGATACAAATCGGTGCGGCGACTGACCACCCGGTCGATGAACAACAGCCCGTCGAGATGGTCCAGCTCGTGCTGGACGGCGCGCGCCTCGAAACCCTCCATTTCGTACTCTTGGGCCTCACCTGTCGGGTCCTGGGCCTTGAGCCGTATGCCGGTGGCGCGAATGACGTTGCCGGTGTAGTCCGGAACCGAAAGGCAGCCCTCGCGTCCGATCGCATAGCCTTCCCAATGCACGATCTCAGGGTTCACCAGCACCAGGTACCCGTGACTCGGGGTTTTCGCCCGACCGGAGACATCGACAATCACGACGCGCTGAAACCAACCCACCTGGGGCGCCGCGATCCCGACCGCGGCCGGGCCGGAACGACGCGTCTCCTCCAAGTCGGCAATGCGCTCGCGCAACGGCTCGTCGAACATCAGAACCGGCTCGGAGACCTGCTTCAGTCGTAGGTCGGGAAGCTTGAGTATTTCCAGTACCGCCATGGTGTCAGCCGATCAGAACGTCGACCGGCGAGACGTCCACCGAGATCCCGCGCTCGCCGAGTGGCGCCAGCGCCAGCTCCATCGACTCCAGCGTACGATCGCAGTAGCCCTGAATGTTCATGATGTAGAGCGGCGCGCGCGTGTCGCCCGCCACGTCCGACTCCAGCTCCAGGATGTTGAACCCCAGCTCGGCCAGGATCTCCGTCACGTCCGCAACGATGCCGGCGCGGTCCGCCCCGGCGACCCGCACCTGGATATTCGGCACCAGATGTTGATGCAACCCGCCGTGCACCGGATCCATGTGAAGACGCAGTCCGAGCTCCGCGGCGACCGGATGCAGGGCGTCGGCCAGCGCCTTGCAGGAGTGCTCGCCACCGCCGACCATGAGCATGATCGTGAAATTGCCGCCGAGCCGGATCATCGAGGCCTCGCCGAGGTTGCAGCCGGCCCGAAATAGGGCGCGCGTTACCTTGGCGACGATACCGGGACGATCCTCGCCAACGAGCGTCAACATTTTCCATTCAGCCATCGTTGTGCGCTCCGGATTGAGACCCATGATTGGGCGCTAGCCAGATCATACTACCCATCCGGCCGGTGGTGCCGTCGCGACGGTAGGAAAAGAAGCGTTGCGGGTCGGACAAGGTGCAGTGCTCGCCACCGAACACCCGTACCACCCCGAGCCGAGCCAGCCGCCGGTTGGCGAGCGCGTAGAGGTCGGCGAGCCATTTTCCCCCGGGCCGGGCGCGGAAAGCCGGGGCGCTCGCCGCGTCCTCGCCGATGAATTGTTCTCGGACCTCGCCGCCGACCTCGA
>JBGSTR010000081.1:0-2434 GCA_041736365.1 Chromatiaceae bacterium
GCGGCCGGCGGGATTGCGTGCTTGCGCCTTCGAGCACGCCGGCGCCGGCAGCGCCCGGGCATCCGGGTCAACACCCGCTTACATCGCGGGGCCGGGCAGTGCATCACGGAAAGGCGGCGCAACGAGGGTTAAGCTTTGGCCGCTGATTGCATGTGTCTCACGGAGGACCCTGCCGATGTCGATTCCGCCCGATTCGATCGCCGAGCAATGTCGCGGGGAGTTGTTTCACCTGAGTGCCCAAGGCTTGAACGGCTGCCGCCCGGGCGCCGAGCCAGGCAGCGACTTCCTGACCTGGCGCGACGCTTGGGATACCGGCATCGGCTGGGTGGACGGGGATCACCGTGCGATCGCGCGGCAGATCAATCGGCTCGCCCGGGCCTGCGGGGAACCGACGGTCGGCGCAGCGTGTGAGGCAATACCCTCGGACGCCCCCGCTCCCGTGCTGGCCGCACTCGACGAGCTTATCGACCGCGCGCGCAAGCACTTCATGTCCGAGCAGGCGCTGTTGCGGGCGATCGACTACCCCGCCCTGCACGAGCAAAGCAGCTCCCACGTACTACAGCTGGCGGAGCTGACGCAAATGCGGCGCCTCCTATTCTCGACCGGCCCCCGCTTGGATGTCGAAAGCCTGCGCGAGATCAAGCACTGGTTCCTGGAGCACGTGATCGCGGACGATCCCCGCTACGCGACCTTCTACCATCATCGGGCGGACGCCCCGGCTGCCTGCCCGCTCTCCGGCTCCGACCCGCTCACCCTCCCCGATTAGCGCCTAGGCGCACGTCCGGCGTCCTTCCAGCCCCGAAGGACCGACGGCCACTTCATCCGCTGCAGACGGTCCCACCGCCGACTCAGCGTTGCCAGAATCCCGGCGATAGGATGACCAGAATGGTCAGAACCTCAAGCCGTCCGAGCAGCATCGCGACGACCCCGAGCAACTTGCCAAGCTCGCCGACGCTCTGGAAGTTGTAGGCGACCTCCCCCAGCCCCGGACCCATATTGTTGAGACAGGTCGCCACGGCACTGAAGGCGTCTACCGGCGCAAGCCCGGCGTGGATCATCAGCAGCGTCAGCACCGCCAAGGCGAACGTGTAGAGCGCGAAGAAGCCCCACACCGAGCGCGCCAGCTCGTTGTCGACGACCCGCCGGCCCAGGCGCAGCGGAAGCTGGGCGCGGGGGTGAATCAGATGACGAATCTCCAGCGCCCCCTGTTTGACCATCAGCAGCACCCGCAGGACCTTCATGCCGCCCGCCGTCGACCCGCCGCAGCCGCCGACGAAGCTCGCGTAGATCAGCAGGATCGGTAGAAAATCCGGCCAGTGGGCGAAATCCACGGTCCCGAAACCCGTGCTGGTGACTACCGAGACGACCACGAAAACCGCGTCGCGCAGACTCATGTGGATGTGTTCGTAGGCGCCTTCGAAACGCAGAATCAGCGCCACCAACAGCACTATGCCGATCAAGAAGGTGAAGAACGCGCGGGCCTCCACATCGTGCAGATACAGCATCGGGTTGTGGTTCAGCAATGCAGCGTAGTGGACTCCGAAGTTCACCGAGGCGAGCACCATGAAGGTCACCGCGACACCCTCGACCCCGGCACTTTGGTAGTAGCCGATGCTTGCGTCGTGGGTTGAGAATCCGCCCGTCGAGAGGGTCGAGAGGCTGTGGGCGACGGCGTCGAACGGCGTCATGCCGACGGCCCAGTAACCGAGGGCGCAGGCAGCCGTCAGACCCAGATAGATCAGCCAGAGTGCGCGGGCGGTGCTGGTCAGGCGCGGGGTCAGCTTCTCCTCCTTGAGCGGTCCCGGCGCCTCGGCCCGATAGAGCTGCATACCGCCAATGCCGAGCATCGGCATCACCGCCACGCCCAGAACCACCAGACCCATGCCGCCATACCACTGCAATTGTTGGCGGTAGAAGAGCACCGAATGGGGTAGCCGATCGAGCCCGGTGATAACGGTCGCACCGGTGGTAGTCACTCCCGAGGTGGACTCGAACAGCGCATCGACCCACGAAAGACCGAGCGCGTTGACTAGGGGCCAGGCGCCGAGCAGGCTCAAAAGGATCCAGAACAGGGTCACGACCAAATAGCCGTCGCGCACCCCGAGCTCGCGCACATGCCGGCGTCGCGCAAACCACAGCAGGGTGCCGAAGCCGATAGAGGCGGCCATGGGCCACAGGAAATGAGCGACCTCCGGCTCCCCGTAGCCGATGCCGACCAGGATCGGGCCGAGCAGCGTAGCGCCGAAGATCATCGCGTAGACGCCGATGACACGGATAATCAGGGACAGACTCACCGTTCGGCCCGGGTCGTCAGCGTCGCGAGCGGCGAGGACGGGGTCGGCACCGGGGCTCCCGGGCTTCAGGGCGCAAGACCCAGGACCTCCAGGTAACGGCGGGCGCTGAAACCCTGCTCATACTCGGCGACCGCGCCGCG
>JBGSTR010000083.1:0-10450 GCA_041736365.1 Chromatiaceae bacterium
CTCGAAGAGGCGGTGCTCCGCGTGCTGCGCCTGCCCGCCGTGGCCGACAAGTCGTTTCTCATCACCATCGGGGACCGCAGCATTACCGGTCTGGTGGCCCGCGACCAGATGGTCGGGCCGTGGCAGATCCCGGTCGCGGACTGTGCGGTGACGCTGAGCGACTATCGCGGCCTGACCGGCGAGGCGATGTCGCTTGGCGAGCGTACGCCCCTGGCGCTGCTCGATGCCCCCGCCGCCGGGCGTATGGCCATCGGCGAGGCGATCACCAACATCGCGGCGGCGCGTATCGGCGCAATCGGCGACATCAAGCTGTCCGCCAACTGGATGGCCGCCGCGGGACACCCGGGCGAGGATGCGCGGCTCTTCGAGACCGTGCGCGCGGTCGGCATGGAGCTGTGTCCGGCCCTTGGGATCGCGATCCCGGTCGGCAAGGACTCGATGAGCATGAAGTCGGTGTGGCAGGGTGCGGACGGCTTGCGCCGCGAGATGACCTCGCCCCTGTCGCTGATTGTTTCCGCCTTCGCACCCGTGGGCGATGCGAGCGCGACCCTCACGCCCCAATTGCGCACCGACCGGGGCGATACCGATCTGATCCTGATCGACCTCGGGCAGGGAAAAAACCGGCTGGGCGCGTCGTGCCTGGCCCAGGTCTACGGGCAGCTTGGCGACACCGGTCCCGACCTGGACGATCCGCAACGCCTGCGGCGGTTCTTCGACGCGACCCGGGAGCTTGCAGGAGAGGATCTGCTGCTCGCCTACCACGACCGATCGGACGGCGGCCTGCTCGCCACCCTGTGTGAGATGGCGTTCGCCGGGCGCTGCGGTGTCGATATCGATCTGGGCCCGGTCGGGCCCGACGACATCGCATCCCTGTTCTGCGAGGAGCTTGGCGCCGTCGTTCAGGTGCGCCACACGGATACGGATGACGTGCTGAAGATCCTGGAGCAGCATGGGCTCGCCGAATTCAGCCCGGTGATCGGGACGCTCAACGAGCGCGATGAGATTCGCATCGCACGACATGATCTGGTGGTATTTGCCGCCGCCCGCGCCGAGCTGCAGCGCGTTTGGTCTGAGACCAGCGTTCGACTGCAGGCCCTGCGGGACAATCCGGATTGTGCCGGCGAGGCATTCGAGCGCATCGCACGGAGCGACCCGGGATTGAGCGCCAGGCCAAGCTTCGAGCCCGAGGACGATGTTGCCGCCCCGTTCATTCAGCGCGGGGCGCGTCCGCGGATCGCGATCCTGCGCGAGCAGGGCGTCAACGGTCAGTTGGAGATGGCCGCTGCATTCCACGCGGCCGGTTTCGAGTGCGTCGACGTGCACCTATCCGACGTGGTCAGCGGACGCCTGGGCCTCGAAGGATTTCGCGGACTGGCAGCCTGCGGCGGCTTTTCCTATGGCGATGTGCTGGGCGCGGGAGAAGGCTGGGCCAAGACGATCCTGTTCGACCCGCGTGCGCGCGAGCAATTTCAGGCCTACTTCGAGCGCGCGGATACCTTCACGCTCGGCGTCTGCAACGGCTGCCAGATGCTCTCGACTCTATCCGAGCTGATCCCGGGCGCGGGCCATTGGCCGCGCTTCGTACGCAACCGATCGGAGCAGTTCGAGGCGAGAACGCTCATGGTGGAGGTGCTGGAGACGCCGTCTCTGCTGCTCGCCGGGATGGCCGGATCGCGCCTGCCGATCCCGGTGGCCCACGGCGAGGGCCGGGCGGAGTTTCGCAACGCCGAGCATCTGTCGGGGGCCCTGTCGGGCGTCGCGTTGCGCTATGTCGAAAACAACGGTGCGGTTGCCGAGCGCTATCCGGCGAACCCGAACGGCTCGCCCGCGGGAATCACGGGTCTGACGTCAGACGACGGGCGGGTCACCATCATGATGCCGCATCCGGAACGGGTCTTCCGCGCGGTTCAGCAGTCCTGGCGCCCGAACACCCGGGGCCAAGACGGAGCCTGGATGCGTTTGTTCAGGAACGCGCGTCTGTGGATCGGTTGAGGGAGCCGCCAGCGATGGGTTCGCCGGTGGTCAGACCAGCCCGTACCGGTCCTTCATGTCCAGGTAGACCAGATTGGAGACGGATCGAATGGCATTGCTGCGGCGGGTGATCCAGCTTCCGTAGTGCTTGGCGCTCGAGGGCCGCTCGATGATCCCGACGAAGGTGTAGGGGTGGGAGCCGCCGCGATAGTCCGTGGCCTCGATGATGCCCATGTTTCCGCACAAGCGCGCCGTCGAACCGGTCTTGTCGTACACCCGGACCGAATCGGGGATGGCATCGACCCCCTCGGAGATGCGGTCGTGGTTCGGCATCGCCATCAACGAGCGCAGCTCGGCGCTGTAGGGCAGGCTGTTCTGCCACAGTGCGTATAGGAACCGGCTGTAGTCGTGGGCCGAGGCCTGATTGCGGTAGGTACGGCCGTTCGAGGGTATGGTTTCAACCACACGGGTCTGCTGAAAGATCGTTGGGGCGTGAGATTTCAGCACGTCCTCGACATCGCTGGGACCGCGCCGCCCGTGGTTGCGGCTCACGAGATCCATGATTTCGTTGGTCGCGGTGTTGCTGCTGCGGCGAATCATGCGCTCCATGGTGTGGCGTACGTCGTCGGAGTAGGTCACGCGTCCACCGGAATCGTCCACTTTGAAAAAATACGCTTGCGCAACAAAGGGTTTGATCATGCTCGCGGCCTGCCGCGGCGCATCCTCGTTGATCGACACCAGCTTCTTGCGCGCACTGAAGTCGTAGACGCACCACGACGTCCGCTCGTCCGAGCCGATTATCCCCTGATCGCGCAGTCGCGTTACCAGGTCGACGACCTGACGTTGGAGCGAGCTACGCCCGCGGGCTGCACTGGCGAAGCTCGGGGTTCCGAGCAAGATGCCCGCGGAGCTGGCGGCCAAGGCGGCGAGAAACCTGCGTCGATCGACGAAGAATTCCCCCGCGAGAAGTGCACCAGGGTCGGTTTGGTGTGTGTCGTTCATTCTCTAAAGCTCCCCCACAACGTGAAATCGACGCCGGCGCCGCTGCCGGATGCGCCCGCAGTCGTTGAGTCACCCCTATCCCCCGTACGCCGAGCTTGCACTCGGCCGCTGACTCAGGCCCAAGAATAGGCAGGATGCGCCTGGATGGCAAGGCATCGGGATTGAAAATTGCTCACTTTGTCAGATACATCAAACGGGATATTCATGCGCATTGGCATAATTCTGCGGTGCGCGGAGCGGTCGCGCCGGTAGTGCTGCCTGCAGCAATGGGCGGCAGGCGTCGAAGCCGGGAAAGGCGCCGTGGTGGGTCGAGGTTTGAGCCCGCGCAGCCGCGGGGGTGCTTAGGGTAGCGATTAAAGCGGCCGCCGCCCGGAGCCGGCCGCCGCTGTGGGACGAAGGCGTGGTTGCGGGAACGGGTGGTGCGATCTATTGCACGCTTCCGAATGACTTATCCGCGGCACCCGCGGGCGCCTGCAGACCGGCGAACCGGCAGCCTTGAGCAACCGGACCGCCCGGGAAGATCTCGTACAGGTATTTAAGCCCGCCTTTGGCGTGGAATGCCTCGTCGAGCGCATCGTGCAGCTCGCGGACATTGGTCTTTTCCTGTCTCTCGAAGTAGCGCTGGAGCGCGTTGATGGTCGTCCAATGGTCGTCGCCAAGGGCGATCCCGTCCGCTTTCGCCGCCTCTTCGGCGACCCCCCGGTCCCATCCTTGCGGGGCATGCGGGAAGCGCGGATCGTTCGTCACTGCGCCCGGGTTCATGATTTCACTCATGCTTTCTGCCACGATCTATCCTCCTGGTTGCTTGTCGCTGTCGCGGCCAAGCGGTCATGGAGCGCTTGTGCGCGCTCGTTGTGGTGCGACATCGACCACTTTGCAAGTGGGTGATTGAGTTTCGGGGCTCGGCCCGGGGTCGTCAAGCGCAGACCGCGCAGGTTTCCCGATCCGGGGCGCTCGATTCGGTGCGATCGGCAGCTGTAGGCAAACGCGCGCGAATCCCGCCCTCGGCAGTCCGTGGATCGGCTCAACGCAGCAGTGCGTAGACCGCGATGGCGGCTCCCACGCCGACTGCCGCCGAGGCAAATATCGCAATGTAGACGCGGGCGAGTGCGTCGCTCAAGGATCGTTTGGCCACGTCCGCGACCTGCCGCGCCTGCTCCGTGGCCCGGTGTGATTCCCGGCGCACGGCCTCCTGGGTCTTGCCGGTGACCAGGCGTTCGATATCGTCGAGCGGGCGCTCGCGCCCCCCGCTCGGATCCTGCCGCGACTCGTGCTCGTCGACCGTACGTTTCACCAGCTCGTGAATCTGTGCACGCTCGGCCTCGATGCGGCGTTTCACCAGCTGGGGCATGACCTCGTCGGTGAGGCGTTGCACGGCGGCGTGCAGTCGGGCTTCGATATTCTCCGCGTCGCGAGCCGTATGCTCTCGCGCCAGGCGTGTATCGAGCAGCGCGCGCGTGTCCGCTGAAAGGTGCTCGATTAGATCGTGTCGGAGATCCTCGATGGTTCGCGCGAGGAGACTCGTGACCCGGGATTCGATCCCGCTGTCGATGAGGCGCTCGATGTCCTGCTGCGACAGTACCGGTGCAACCGGAATGCTCGCGGGGCCGGCACTTGCGATGGCCGTGCCGCGGTCGGCGGGGCGGGACACAACCGGCCGAGTGGGGCGCGCGGCGACGACGGCGTGCAGCTTGGCAAGGACCTCCGGGAGTTTTTCGGGCGCGTCGGACTTGGGTAGAATAGCGACCACGCCTTTTCGCATGGCAGCGGCTGCGAATTCTTGATCTTCGTGCGACGTGCACATGACCACGGGCACGTGCGCGGTGCGCGAGTCTTCCCTGATTACCTCCAGCGCCTCGAAACCGTTCAGACCCGGCATCATATGGTCCAGCAGAATGGCGTCAGGCACTTGATGCTTCAGGATCTCGAACGCGGATTCGGCCGAGTCGGCTGTTTCCACTTCCGCGCCGTGTCGCTGTAGCTGCAAGCGCAGTGCGTAACGGGCTGACTTCGAGTCGTCCACCAAGAGAATTTTTATGGGGTCCATGATTCGTCCCGCTCCAGCAGATGCGCCGCCAAACGACCGACTGGTCGCGTCAATGAGGGCGACCCAAACCCCGACCCGGTCGGGGCGACCGAGACGCGGGTCGCCCAGTAATGGACCCGAAGTATATCTGCCATGGTAAAGGTTCCGAGCTTTACGTTGTGCGAGACCGCGGATGACGTCGCTGCCGAGACCGCGCAACGAATCCTCGGCGCTGCCCGGCGATCGATCACCGACCGCGGGCGCTTTGTGATCGTGCTGGCCGGCGGACGCACACCGCTTGCCGCTTACAATCTACTCGCCGGGGCGCAAGCGGACTGGGATCGCTGGCACATCTTTTTGGGTGACGAACGTTGTCTTCCCGCCGAGGATCCGGATCGCAACAGCGTTGCGATTCGCCAGGCGCTGATCGATCGGGTGCCGATTCCGGCGGAGAGCTGGCATCCCATGCGCGCGGAGCTGCCCGCGGAGGAGGCTGCGGCCCTGTACGAGGAGGAAGTGCGAGTCGCGCTCCCGTTCGATTTTGTGCTGCTCGGCATGGGTGAGGACGGGCACACGGCGAGCCTGTTTCCCGGTCGCGAGGTGCCGGCCGAGCGCCTTGTCGTGCCGGTCCACGACGCGCCGAAGCCGCCGCCGGATCGGGTGTCCATGACGCCCGCTGCCTTGACCGCGAGCGCCGAGTTGTTGATCGTGGCGACGGGTACCGGTAAGCGAGACGCATTGGCGGCGTGGCGCGACGGGACTGACCTACCCGTGGCACGAGTCGCGGCTGCCGCCTCGGCACGGGTCTTGGTGGATCGGGCGGCCTCGGGAGCCTGACTGCGCACTACGCGAAGGCCTTCGCAGGCGCCTGACCGATCCCGCCCTGGTCGCCGCTTGAAGCCATTACGTTTCCGAAACTAGAGTTGTTGCATATATGACGATCAAGCTGGCGCTCTCACTGGCCTTCCATCAGCTTGCCACCATCGTTTGGATCGGCGGGATGTTTTTCGCCCATTTCGCGCTGCGCCCGACCCTCAAGGAGAGCCTTGAGCCCGCGGATCGGATTCGTGTTGCACTCGGCGTATTCGGGCGCTTCTTCCCCTGGGTATGGCTCTCGATCATCGCCCTATGGCTGAGCGGCGGCTGGGTATTCGCGACGATGGGCGGGGCGCAGGTTGGTCTCCACGTTCACCTCATGGTCGGAATCGCCTTGCTGATGACGCTGGTCTTCGTTTATCTCGTCGCAGCGCCGTACCGTCGCATGAAGAGCGCGGTGATCGGCGAGGATTGGAAAACGGCGGGCGCCAGCTTTACGCGGATCCGCGTCCTCATGGCCCTGAATCTGATGCTCGGTTTGATCAACGCGGTTTTGGGTAGTGTCGGCGGCCTCCTCATGGCCGGATACTGATCCGGCAGGAAAGCAGCGGTTGGCGTTGCGGGCGGGACTTCGCGCCGCCGAGACTCGCGACCAAAAGAAAGGGCCGCTTGAGCGGCCCTTCTCGTTTCATTCCCGGTCGCGCATCGGAGCGGACAAAGGATGACCCGACATTTTCACGCGCTGTAAGCGATTGAAACGAAAGCAGATTCAAGCCAGGTTTGGCCTGAAACCGCAATCTTCAGGTGACCTTGATCTCCAGCTGCTCCCCGGTCTCCGGGTCGGATAAGTGCACCGCGCATGCGATGCAGGGGTCGAAAGAGTGAATGGTGCGAAGAATCTCGACCGGTTGTTTGACATCGAAGAGCTGGTGATTGTCCTGTAGCGCGGCCTCGTAGGCGCCGGGCTTGTTTTCCGGATCGCGCGGCCCCGCGTTCCAGGTGGATGGCACCACCGCCTGGTAGTTGTCGATCCTCCCGTCCTTGATCACGATCCAGTGCCCCAACGCCCCGCGCGGGGCCTCCATGAACCCGGCTCCCCGCGCATCGCTCGGCCAGCTCGACGGATTCCACATGGAGTCGTCGAAGGTTTGGGCATCGCCGGCCTTGATGTTGGCCACCAGGTCGTTATACCAGCCCTGCATGTTGTCGACGACGATCTTCGTCTCGAGCGTGCGCGCGGCCGTTCGCCCGAGTGTGGAGAACAGCGCCCGCGGCTCGAGGTTCAAGGTCGATAGGGTCATATCGACCAGCTCCTTCGTCTGGTCATGCCCCTTCGCATAGAGCATCAGAACCCGCGCCAGAGGCCCGACTTCCACCGAATGGCCCTTCCAGCGGGGGGCCTTGAGCCAGGTGTAGCCGTCGCTTACGTCGAGCTGGGTGTACGGCGGCTGAACGCCGCCGCGCCCGTCGTAGTCCAACGTGGTCTCCCCGGCGTAAGGGTGCAGGCCCGCATCCTTTCCGCCCGAGTAGTCGTACCAAGAGTGGGCTACGAATTCCTGGATTTGGCTGTCGTCATGCAGATCCACGTCGTGGATGGTGCTGAGGTCGCGATTGAGGATCACGCCGCGCGGGAACAGGTACGTGGCCGGATCCGAGCTGCCGGTGGCGGGCAAGTCGCCGTAGCAGAGGAAATTGCCAAGCCCTTCACCGCGCTGGAACCAATCCGGATAAAAGCCGGCAATCGCCAGCGTGTCGGGCACGTAGACCAAGTCCACGAATTCGCGCATGGAGGCGATGATGGTCTGCACCTCCGCGAGCTTCTTCGAGTTGATGGCGGAGTCCGAATTCAGATCGATGGGGGAGGCCACGCCGCCCACCACGAAGTTCGGATGTGGATTCTTGCCTCCGAAAATGGCGTGCAGGCGCGCCGCGTCCCGCTGCCAGGCCAGTGCCTCCAGATAATGAGCCACTGCCATCAGGTTGGCCTCGGGGGGGAGCTTATACGCGGGATGACCCCAGTAGCCGTTGGCGAAGATGCCGAGCTGACCGGACTCCACGAACACCTTTAGGCGCTTCTGGATGTCGGAGAAATATCCCGGCGAGGATTTCGACCAGTTGCTCAGGCCCTGGGCCAGCGCGGAGGTGGCCTTGGGATCGGCGCTCAGGGCGCTCACCACATCCACCCAATCCAGCGCGTGCAGGTGATAGAAGTGCATCACGTGATCGTGCACGTACTGGGCGCCGATCATTAGATTGCGGATGAGCTGTGCGTTGGGTGGCAGCTCGATCTTGAGCGCGTCCTCCACCGAGCGCACCGAGGCGAGTCCATGCACCAGGGTGCAGACGCCGCAGATACGCTGGGCAAAGGCCCAGGCGTCGCGTGGGTCGCGCCCTTTCAGAATGGTTTCGATGCCGCGCACCATGGTGCCGGAGCTGTAGGCTTGGGCGATGCTGTCGCCCTCCATCTGCGCCTCGATACGCAAATGGCCTTCGATACGTGTAATAGGGTCGACGACGACGCGTTCGCTCATGTTGGTGTCTCTGCAGCTTGGGACCGGCGTGCCGGCCCCAGGTTAGTTCGGGTGAGGTCCGCCGGCTCAGGCCTTCTCGACCAGGTGCTCGGCGATCATCTCGGTGAGACCCACCACGGGGATGTCCATGTTGAACTCCTCGAGCCCCTCTTCGAGCTGGGTGCGGCAGGTGGCGCACATGGTCACCATCCGTTCGGGCTCGACCTCCTCGATCTGCGCCTTCTTGCGCTTGAAGGCGGCCATCTTGAGCGGCTCCGCGCGCTCGTTGGAGCTCACGCCACCACCGGCGCCGCAGCACCACTGGAACTTACCGTGCTCCTTGAGCTCCACGAAGTTCTCGGCGACCAGATTCATGAGGTTGCGTTGCTGCTGAATCACGCCGCTCTTGCGCGCCAGGTTGCACGGGTCATGTAGCGAGAGGCGATCGGTCTCCATGCCCTCGGTCTTGATCCGACCCGAGGCGCGCAGCTCGTCCAGGACCTCGATGATATGGAACACGCGGAAGGGGTAGGGCTTGCCGATCAGGTTCGGACCCTCCCAGCGGATGGCCGTAAAGGCGTGCCCGCACTCCGGGCTGATCACGTACTTCACGCCCAGCTTCACGGCTGCGTCCACTACGCGCTGGACCAACAGGGCCGCGATGTCCTTGTTGCCGATCTGGATGCCGGCATTGGTGGCCTCGAAGCAGTCGGTGCTCAACGTCCAGCTCACCCCGGCGTGGTCGAAGATCTTGGTGATGGCCTCGAGGTACTCGGGGAAGTTGATGACCTCCATGGAGGAGAGCATCGCCAGATAGTCCGCGCCCTGTTTGTCGACCGGGACGGTAAGACCGGAGCTGGTCTGGACATGCTCGATCTGCACCTGCAATGTCTTCCACTGCAGACCCATCGGGCTGCCGGTCTCGACCGCTCGCACCGATGCGCCGATCAGACCCTCCGGGGCGTGACCCGAGGCGACCATGCCCTCGCGGGTCTTGCGCACCATCGCCTGAATATCGTTGCCCACGGGACACACCAGCGAGCAACGCCCGCACATGGAGCAGGAGTCGTAGAGCAGCTCCTCCCATTCGGCCAGCATTTCGTCGGTGACCTTTTTCTGGAGTCCGATCGCGCTCTTGATCTTGCCCCACAGGGTGTATTCGGCCTGCCACACCAGACGCAGCGGCTCGACCTTTAGGATCGGCGTGTACTTGGGATCACCGGTCTCCATGTAGAACGGACAAGCGGTGGCGCAGATGCCGCAGTGTACGCAGCTGGAGAAGTAGGCCGCGACCGGCCCGTCGATCTCCGCGCGCAGGGCGGCCAAACCGCGTTCGAGTGAGAGCTCGCTCATGACTCAACTCCCCGACGGCCGAAGCTGGCCCCGTTGTACCAACGTGCAATGAACGTAGTGAAGATGTGCGTGAGCTTGGTGAAAGGCAGCACGATCAGGAAGATCTCCGCGGTGAAGATGTGGAGCCCGAGTGCGAGCGGATAGGGGTTGATCACTCGGTGATAGGCCAGATAGCCGCTGAGCACGAGCAGGAAGGTAATGGTCCAGATGAAATAGTCATCGAACGTGCTGATGCGCTTCTTCACCGGGTGGGTTAGCCGGTGCACCAGGGTCGCGATCAGGGCCACCAAGGTG
The DNA here is from genome assembly GCA_041736365.1 of Chromatiaceae bacterium. Lineage (GTDB taxonomy): Bacteria > Pseudomonadota > Gammaproteobacteria > Chromatiales > Chromatiaceae > JBGSTR01. Next base: position 9,973 of record JBGSTR010000083.1, read on the forward strand.
ACCGCGGTTACCGCGTCGACCACCGGATTCGGTAGGCCGGGCCAGGCGAATCCGAGCAGACTCTTGATCAGCTCCACATGAGGGATGAAGAGCAGCAGCGCGATCAGGAACCCGATGTGCCAGATCCAGCCCACCACCACGTTGAAGGGGGCGCTCTTAAAGGTCCCGGGATCGGCGATGCTGCGGGTGAAGACGGTCTTGAGGCCAGGCCCCCATTCACCGGCGCGGGGCTCCGCATAGTTCGGCCGGCGCCCGATGATGAAGATCTCCAGCAGGCGCGCCAGGAGGCCTAGGGCGAAGATCGCGATCGCCCACTCGAAGGCGGGGCCCTTGGTCCAAAGCAGGAAGTCCATCGGGTCGCTCATAGCTTCTGCTCCAGCTCGTCAACGGTGACCGGTTGGCGTTCGGCCTGCTCGGCCTTCACCTGCTTGCGCGCCAGCGCCGCCACGGCACCGCCGATGATGGCCCCGGTGACGCC
>JBGSTR010000147.1:0-4635 GCA_041736365.1 Chromatiaceae bacterium
GTGCCGGCACCGGCGAGGCGGTGGCGCTTGCCGACTACGATATGGACGGGTTCCTGGATCTGTTCGTGACCAACGGATTGAATCTGCGCCCGCGCTTCGTCGGCGGCCCGGACCGACTCTACCGCAACCGCGGCAACGCCAACCACTGGATCGAGATCGACCTGGTCGGCACGGCGTCGAACCGGGACGGCATCGGTGCGCAGGTCTATGTCACGCGCGCCGACGGGCTGGTCCAGCTGCGCGAGCAGAACGGCGGCTATCAGCGCACCGTGCAGCACTTCAAGCGCCTGCACTTCGGGCTCGGATCCGCGGCGAGCGCGGTGAATCCAGGCGTGAATGTGCGCGTGGAGTGGCCGAGCGGCGTGGTCGATCGCTTCAGCAAGCTATCGGCCGATCAGATCTACGCGCTGGTCGAGGGCAGCGGGGGTGCGAGTGTCTCGGCCTGCGGTGCACCGAGCTATGATCCGGCGGCTGACGCGGGGCTTTATCTGTGGGAGGAGAATTGCGGCAGCGCCACGCGCCGCGTCACGGTGCGCGCCTCGGGCGGCGGCGCGGGCGTCGTCGACTACGCGGGTAGAATCGGTGTCAATCAGAGCTTCAGTGGGGTGACACCATACGCCTTGGAGGCCGACGACCTGCTGGCGGTGATCGATGGGGCTCGGCAGATCCACTTTCAGGTGCAGGCGGGCGGCCGGTGGCAGGACGGCTTCGAGTTTCGCGCCGCGCGTGCGGCCCGGATCTGTTTCGGCACGGATCTGCCGGCCGGAGCCAAGGTGAAGGTGGGCCGGCTTGCCACACCGGTAGCCACCCCTTTCGATCTTGACACCTTTCAGTCCTGTAGGCCTCCTCCCGTCGTGGGGCTCTGCGGTGCCCCCGCCTACGTCCCTGGCAATGACCGCGGGCTCTACCTGTGGGAGGAGGGCTGTGCGAGCGCGACCCCCCGCTTCTCCGTGCGCGCGCTCGCCGGACCGACAAACCCAATCAGCTACACCGGCACGCTCAACGCCGACCGGGCATTCGGCGACGTGACTCCATTCTCACTGGAAGGCGGCGATCTGCTGTCGGTGCTCAATTCTCGGCGCGAGATTCGTTACCGGATGCAGACGAGCAGCCCGTGGCAGGACGGTTTCGACTACAGCACCACGAACGGGGCCAGCGTCTGTTTCGGGGTCGACTTGCCGGCCGGCACCTCGGTGCGGGTAGGACCTAACGAGACGCTGGTTCCGACGCCCTTTGCGATCGTCGACCTTCAGACGCGAGCCTATGGGGACCGCATCGCCTTGAGCACCATCGCGTGCTCGAATTGATTCGAGGCCGGTGCGAGACCCGCTCCTCCAACAGTCGCGTTCGTCTAGCCCGGCCCCGGCCGGAGCGCGCGACGAGTCTTCGATCAACTTGGCGGGTTGGTCTCCAGCCGCGCGAACATCCGTCGGGCTACCAGCACCAGGGCGACGATAAACACCAGCCCGAGCACGACCAGCATGAAGTGCTTGACCTCGGCTCCCTCCACCACGGCCAGGATTCCCTCGGCGAATATCGCCATTGCGGCAACGCCCGGGAGCATGCCGATTAGGGTCCCGATGAGGAAGTCGCGCGGCCGGATGTGCGACGCACCCGCGAGCAGGTTGATGACGGTGAACGGCGCGACCGGGACCACCCGCACGGCGACCACCGTGAGTATCCCGCGCCGCGCCAAGCGCTCGCTGATGCGACGGATGCGACCGCCGGACAGACGCTCGACCGTCTGTCCGCCGAGATAGGAGCCGAGCCAGTAGGTTGCCGCAGCGGCCAACATGGAGCCCGTCATCGCGTAGAGCGCGCCCCAAAGCGATCCGTACACCACCGCCATGATCAGTATCAGCAGGGTGACCGGGACGGCGAGCAGGCTTCCGGCCACAAAACCCGTGAGCGCGAGCAGCGGACCCCAGGGTCCGAGCAGGACGGCCGAAACCGAGCTGGTGATCGCCTGCGGATCCAGCCAGGTTCCGAGGGGAGTCCAGCGCCAGGCGGCGGCCATTGCCAGCAGCAGCGCCACCAACCCCGCGCCGATGATCAGGCGTCGGCGTGCCGGCTTCAGCGAGCGCTGGCCGATCACCGCATAGCTCAGGTCGGACGCCCGCAGCGGGCGATCCGGATCGATCAGTCGGGTGTCCGGCAGTTGGCGTTCCCATTCGGGGTCGGTCTCGGTGGGCACCGGGGCAAGGGTTCGGCCGTCGCTGCGGAGCGATTCAATGGCGCCGATGAGGCCGCCTTCGCGTTCTTCAGCGGCTGCGACAGACTCGGTTTCGGCATCCAGAAGCATGCCGAGCAGACGCCGCCGTAGACCGCCGATGGCCGCTCGCGCGCCGTCGTCTTGCGCCGCGACGCACAGATCGCACTCGGTATCCAATCCCATGGAGCGATTGCTCAGGTTCGACGAGCCGATGCGCAGCAGTCGATCGTCGACGATCGTGAGCTTGGCGTGGACCATGAGACACCCGGTCTCCAGATCGGGAATGCTGGGGTGATACACGCGCAATCGGCCGTGGCGATCCGCCCCGTGAAGGTCCTTCAGCACCCGTACCCGCAGCACGTCCATGGTGTGCTGCTCGAGCCAGCCGCCGGTGTCCCGCGGCAGTATGATCACGACCTCGGGCCCGCGGCGGCGGGACAGACTCCGGCTCAGGGCGTCGCGGATGGCTCCGGAGGTAAGGTATTGGTTCTCCATGAAGACGAAACGCTCGGCCGATTCGATCATGTCGACGTAGAGCCGCTCGACTTCCCGCACCTTGCGACGGTCCTCGTACGGGGGGAATGTTCGGGCGATCGCACATTCATGATCCTGGAGGAGTGGAACCACGCCGCTAGGCCAGGGGTCGTGCTCGAGTGGCTCGCAGGGCGCCACGCTCTCGCCGGTGCCGCGCCTCCAGCGTTCCAGGCACAGCTCCTCCAAAGCGCGTGCGACATCCGCGTCCGCCAGCATGTGGACATCGTGGAAGGGCTGGTAGGCGACCCCGTCGGCATCGACTCGGCGCGGGTCTTCCGCCAAATGGGCGGCCGTGTCCCAGCGCCACTTGCTGAGGTCGAACCCCCCGCAGAAGGCGATGCGTCCGTCGATCACCACCAATTTCTGGTGATGGCTCGCCACCACCGGATGATGATTGTCCATGGAGAAGTGCAGGCGCGGGTGCTTGTGCCAGGGATGCTCGCCGAAGAACAGCGGCTCTCGCTCCAACGCATAGATCGGGGCGTAATTCCACAGCAGGATGTAGACCTCCAGACGCGGGTTGCGCTCGAGCAGCTCCAAGATCAGGTCCGACAGCGAGCTCGGCAGCCCGTCCTCCGGAGGCTCCTTCACCAGCTCGATTGCGCTGTGGATGTCCCAGGCGAGGATAAAGACCTGTCGCTCGGCGGCGATGAGTGCGCTGCGCACGGCGGCGAAATAGGCCTCGCCGTCCACCAGCACGGCGAGGCGCCGTGTGGGCTCGACCCTCCAGCAATTGCGCCCGGGTTTAAAACGAAAATGCCGCATGCGGGTGGTGCTCCTCCTGAGTGTTCGATCGCGGAGGGCTGCATCCGCGGGACCGGCGCGGCGCAATCTCCAATCGGCAGCTTAGCAACCGGAATGCCAACCGCTCGGTGGCGAGCGCCGGTCGTTGGCTGACGTAATGACGTCAGGCGCATAGTCGACAGCTCGAAGGTGCAGGCGCAACCTGAATCCGCCTCCGGTTGAGGTGCGAATGGCCCGGACGCCGGTGGATTTGCCCCAATCGACCGGCTTGGGCATCGAGAATCGGTACGCCGAGACCTGTCGCGCCGCGACGGGCGTCGGGGCATGGTTTCTGCTTCTCCAGAACAAAAGCGGTCGCGCGCGGGGCGAAATACCACCAGGCAGGGGCTTGTGATCACGTCCGATCGTTCGGCCCGAGCCGGATCTCAGGCTCGTCGCCGACCTGGCCCGTGGATGAGCGAGCGTCGACAGGTGTCTTAATTAAATTGGGAGACGAGGATGTTTGAGCAACAAGCCGCCCCCGAGCACCCGACCGGCATCGGCTGACCGCGGACACCCCGAGCAGCGACCGGATGGATAGGCTGGAGCGGTACCAGGAAAAGCGCGACTTCGATCGCACCCCGGAGCCTGCCGGTGGGGCGCGAGCGCCTCAACTGACGGGCGGCGACGGAGCGTTCGTGGTGCATAAACATGCCGCGCGGCGACTGCACTACGACCTGCGATTGGAGCACGAAGGCGTGCTGGAGAGCTGGGCGGTACCCAAGGGACCCAGCCTGGAGCCCGGGGAGAAACGTCTGGCCGTGCGCGTGGAAGACCATCCGCTGGAGTACGGGGATTTTGAAGGGGTCATTCCAAAGGGCGAATACGGCGCAGGCGCGGTGATGCTGTGGGATCGCGGTCGATATACCGTCCGGCGCCGCGTCGCCGATCGCATCGACTTCGTGCTGCACGGCCACAAGCTGCGTGGCGCCTGGTCATTGGTGCGCATGCAGGGACGTGCCGCCAAAGACGGGGACAACTGGCTCCTCATCCGGCGCCGTGAGCGCGCGGCCCCCGCGGGCGACGAGGCCGGCGGATTGGCGGATCGTTCGAGTGTCGCACTGATGGATGTGAGCGTCGCGAGCGGGCGCACGATGGAGAAGATC
>JBGSTR010000678.1:0-1955 GCA_041736365.1 Chromatiaceae bacterium
GAGCGGGCCGAGCGCCGCGAGGTGATTCGTCTGGAAGGCGACATGCCGTCGCCGTCCGATCCACCGCGCGGCTGCCACTTCCATCCCCGCTGTCCACAGGCGCTCCCGGCCTGCGCCTTGGACTATCCCGGCGAGACTCGGCTCAGCGATTCGCGCGTGGTGCACTGTCTGCGGGTCGACGAGCAGCCGCTTTCGAGTCGGCCCTGACCCCGCGACGCGCCGGCCAAGACGCCTCATGGATTCCCGAATAGATCTCCAGTGAATCGATATGCCACTGTTCGACATCATTGCCATCCTGATCACGCTCTCGGCCCTGTTCAGCTGGCTTAACCACCGCTTTCTCAAGCTCCCGACGACCATCGGGCTGATGCTGATCTCGCTGTTGATGTCGCTGTTTCTATTGGCGCCGATCCCCTTGACCGACGGGTTGGAGCACGACGTGGAGCGGCTGCTGGCAAGCGTCGATCTCAACGAGACCTTGCTTCACGGGATGCTGAGCTTCTTGCTGTTCGCCGGCGCACTGCACGTGAATCTGCACGATCTGGCCCAGCAGCGATGGGTGGTCGCCACTCTGGCGACCGCGGGCGTAATCGGATCGACCTTCCTGGTCGGTGGCGGGGCCTATCTCCTGTTCGGCGCGATCGGCCTGGACGTGCCGATCCTCTATTGCCTACTGTTCGGCGCGCTGATCTCGCCGACCGATCCGATCGCGGTCATGGGTATTCTCAAGAGTGCCGGGGCATCCAAGTCGCTGGAGACCAAGATCGCCGGCGAGTCTCTATTCAACGACGGTGTGGCCGTGGTGATCTTTCTGGTGCTGCTGCGCATGGCGGACGGGGGCGTGGAGCCCAGCGCAGAGAGCGTGCTGCGGCTCTTTATGCACGAGGCCCTAGGCGGCCTGGTCTTCGGCCTGGCGGCCGGATGGGTTGCGCTCAAGATGCTCTCGCGGGTGGACAATTATCAGGTCGAGGTGCTGGTGACCCTGGCGCTTTCGGCGGGCGGCTATGCCTTGGCGGAGCATCTGCACCTGTCGGCACCCATCGCGGTGGTGGTGGCCGGACTGCTGATCGGCAATACCGGACGTGAGCACGCGATGTCCAGCGAAACCATCGAGCACCTGGACACCTTCTGGGAGCTGGTGGACGAGATCCTGAACGCCGTGCTGTTCGTCCTCGTTGGCCTGGAGGTGATGATGATCTCGCTGGCCGGCAACTACCTGATCGCGGGGCTGCTGGCAATCCCGATGGTCCTGGTTGCACGCCTGCTCAGCGTCGGCCTGCCGTTCTGGATTATGCGTCGTTTCCGCAGTTTTTCGCCGGGGGTGCTGCTCATCCTGACCTGGGGCGGACTGCGCGGGGGTATCTCGGTGGCCATGGCGCTCTCCCTGCCCGAGGGTGAGCCGCGCGACGTGGTGGTGACCGTGACCTACATCATCGTCGTGTTCTCGATCCTGGTGCAGGGCATGACCCTGGGGAGCTTGGTGAAGGCCGTGGCGGCGCGCGCCCAAAAGGAGCTGTCGCGCACCCACCTGGTGGAGGACGGCGACGCGGGCGGAGCGGGGTGAGCGAGGGCTGGAATCGGCAGAGGACGTTTCGCGTCGGAAGCAACACGACGATTTCACGCCAAGACGCCAAGCAAAGGCCAACGAGAAAGGAGTCCGCAGCGTCCTAAATCTCGACGCAGGGGCCGCCGATCCGCTCGGCAAGGATTTCCACCAGCCCCGGATGTGTGCCGACCAATGGCGAGGGGATGACGCGCAGGCCGGGAAACTCCCGTTCCGCCCGCTCGGCGATCCCCGCGATGTCCCCGTTCGGACCGGCATGGCGGCCGGCGGAGAGAAACAGCAGGGACAGTATTACCGGGGTGTGCGGGTCCGCGCCGGCCAGCGTGCGCAAGGCGTCCTCCAGCAGCGGCCCGTTGAAGTCGTAGTCGGGCCCCGCGCGACGCTCCATGAC
>JBGSTR010000185.1:0-2129 GCA_041736365.1 Chromatiaceae bacterium
TCGGCCGGAGCTCCAGCGCGGCTGGCGGCGCCAGGTGCCGTGCAAAGCCCGACATGAGCGACAGCACCCCCACGAGCAGCAGCAGAAACATGAATACGCTGCTCATGCCCGCGGCCATCAGCCACAGGCCTTGGAGCAACAGCGCGCCTTCGGTGGATGGCATGGCTCACGGCCTCGTTGAGGGCTCGGCTGGACGCGACGAAAGGGTCGCGTCCAGCCCGGTCGTGGCTCGGGGGCGCCCCAACGACTGGCGCGAGCCCGATCCGATTAGTCCGCGAACGGATGGCGACGTATGAATGTCTGCTTGCGATCGGGGCCGGTCGAGATGACGTCGATCGGCACACCGCACATCGCCTCGATGGTCTCCAGGTACGCGCGCGCATTCGCCGGCAACGCCTCGAGCGACGCGGCCCCGACGGTGGACTCCGACCAGCCCGGCAGATCGGTGTAAATCGGCTGGCAGCGCGCGAGGGCCTCGGCGCCCACCGGCGGCGCGGCAATCTCCGCCCCATCCAGATCATAGCCGGTACATACCCGCACCCGCTCCATGCCGTCCAGGACATCGAGCTTGGTGATGCACAGCCCGGTCACGCTATTGACGGCAAAGGCGCGCTTCAAGGCGACCATATCGAGCCAGCCGCAGCGCCGCTTGCGCCCGGTGGTGGCGCCGAACTCAGCACCCCGTTCGCCGAGCCGATCCCCGTCCGCATCGAACAGCTCGGTCGGGAAAGGTCCCGATCCCACCCGCGTGGTGTAGGCCTTGACGATACCGAGGATGTAATCGAGGTCGCGCGGGCCTACGCCACTGCCGCTCGCCGCGCCACCGGCGGTGGTGGTCGAGGAGGTCACGTAGGGGTAGGTGCCGTGGTCGATATCGAGCAGCGATCCCTGCGCCCCCTCGAACAGCACATTCTTGCCGGCGGCTCGCAGCTCGTGCAGCACCCCGGGCACGTCCATCACCAGGGGACGCAGCAGCTCCGCCTGGGACAAGGCCTCGTCGAGCAGCGGCGCATACTCGACGGGCGCCGCCTTGAAGTAGTGCTCGAGCGCGAAGTTGTGGTATTCGAGCACCTCGCGCAGGCGCTCCTTGAAGTGCTCCGGCTCCAACAGCTCGCCCAGGCGGATACCGCGGCGCGAGATCTTGTCTTCGTAGGCCGGGCCGATGCCGCGCCCGGTGGTGCCGATGGCCTTGCTGCCTCGGGCTCGCTCCCGCGCATGGTCCAGCGCGATGTGGTAGGGCAGGATCACCGGGCAGGCGGCACTGACGCCGAGGCGCTCGCGGGCCGGCACCCCGGACTCCTCCAGCATCGCCATCTCTTCCAAGAGGGCCGCCGGCGACAGCACCACGCCGTTGCCGATCAGGCACAGCACGCCGTCGCGCAGCACACCGGAGGGGACCAGGTGGAGGATGGTTTTCGTCCCGTCGATGACCAGGGTATGGCCGGCGTTGTGTCCGCCCTGGAAGCGCACGACGGCGGCTGCCCGCTCCGTGAGAAGGTCCACGACCTTGCCCTTACCCTCGTCCCCCCATTGGGTACCGATGACTACGACATTCTTGCCCATCTGTAGATGTTCCTAGGCTGCGTCAATTGTTTGAAGCTCCCAGCGTCCGTCGCGCTGGACCAAGCGCTCGGTGATCCCGGGGTCGCGATTAGACCGATCACCACCGGGAAGCTCGGCGACGACCCGTCGCCCAGACCGGCGTAGTGCCTCGATCGCCGCCCACAGCGCGGGCTCGGTCGACCAGGGGGCGGCAACGGCCCCCGGCTCTTGGTAACGTTGCTCGAGCCCGATGCCGTGTCGCATCAGACCCTTGAGGTCGCTGCTGAAGCCCACGGCGGGGCGTGCGCGGCCGAAGACCCGGCCGATGTCGTCATAGCGGCCGCCGCGGGCGATCTCCAGGCCCCAGCCGGGTACGAAGGCCGCGAACACGGCGCCCGTCTTGTAGTGGTAGCCGCGCAGCTCCGCCAGATCGTAGTGAACCGAGACCTCGGGCAGCCAGCGATTCAGCTCGTCGGCAAGTCGGCGCAGATAGTCGACGGCATCGCGCACCGCCGCGTCGGCGCGACCCAGCACGGTTTCCGCCCGAGTCAGCGCGTCGGCACCGTTGAGCTCCGCAAGCGCCGCCA
>JBGSTR010000192.1:0-9602 GCA_041736365.1 Chromatiaceae bacterium
TGCGGCTTGCCGAGCGGCCGGGGCCTTTCTTGCTGTCGGCCTTCGAGCCGACACCCATTCCGGTGGATGCGGGCAACCGCGGGCCGCGGCTGCTGGTGGACCTGACCAGCCTGCGACCCGAGTACATGTACGCGGTGATCGACGCCTACGTCCCGGCCATCGATTCCGGCACGGAGGAGGGTGTCTCCGGCTTGGAGGCGATCCAAAAACGTTTGTTGGACCTTTTTCCGGCCGGGCTCGATCCCGCCGAGGCATCCAAGACCTCCGATGCAGCCAAGGCACCAAAGGCCGCGGATGCGCCCAAGACATCCGACGCATCCGATCCAGCCAAGACCTCCAAAACCTCGGATGCATCCACGGCATCCGAGGCTTCCAAGTCGAACGACGCACCCCCGTCACCCGGCTCGGGCGACGACTGGGTCGCCCTCATCGCACCGCCTCCGCCACCGCCCAGCACCCCGGTGCCGAGCGAGTCGCCTCTGGGCAAGCCGGTGGTTCCCCAGTGGCAGTGGGCGACGTCCCCCGGTTGCGCCACATCCAAGGGTTGGCGGCCGTGTGAGCCCGGTCGCTAGCCCGCGTCTCGCTCCTTACTCCGGCATTCCGAGCGGCCCCGAGGTTTGCCGATCGTCTCCCGATCCAGCTTCGTGCGCCGGCAACCCGTTGGCGATAACATAAGCGGCTGACTTGATCGCCGCCTCGCACGCGGCTGTCATTTTTTCGAGCAGTACAAAATGGCCGGAGGCAACATGGCAACCAAAGAGGACTTCGAGGCCCGTGAGGCACAATGCGGCAGCGCCGCCGATTTTGCGGCCCTTGCGACCGAGGCGGCCCCAGTGGATGCGGACTATGCGAAGGGCCTGCTGGAGCGGGCGGAGATGCAGTGTCAGATGCCCCCGGACTACATCGCCGCCGCCGAGGGCGCGGTGGCGGTCGGCCTCGCGGATTATGCCAAGGATCTCTACGGTCAGGCCGAGGATGCCTGCTTCGATGCGATGGAGAAGGCGGCGTTGGGTGCAAGCCTAGCGCGCACCGGCGTCGATGCGGACAAGGGTCGCGCCTTGCTGGAGGAGGCCGCGGGCGAGGCCACCAAGCTCGGCGACATCCTCGCGATTTCCGGCTACGCGAAGGAGGCACTGGGCGACGAGGCACTGGCCGCCAGCCTGCTGGCCAAGGTCGAGGAGAAGGCCAAGACCCTATCCGACTACGTTGATCTGGCCAAGAACCTGGTTGCGGAGGGCAACGCCGAGGCGGCGCGCGGCTTCTACAACAAGGCGGCGCGCCACGTGGAAGGGCTGGACGACACCGTTGCCTACGCCAAGGGTTACAAGGCGATCTTCGGGGACGAGGCGGCGGCCCGCAAGGTCCTCGAGGACGCGGAGACCGACTGCCAGTTCCCGAAGGACTTCTCGGTCTTGGCCGCCGGCTTCAAGGCGATGTTCGACGACGACGAAAAGGTCAAGGAGCTGATGGAGCAGGCCGCCGAATTCGCGATGAGCGGCGAGGAGAACTTGGACCTGGGCAAGGGCTACTGGAACCTGCTCGGCGACCAGGAGAAGTCCGCGGAGGCCTTCGCGAAGGCCCTTCCCGAGGTCAACGACAAGGGGCAGCTTCTGGACCTCGGCGGATTCATTGCCGGCACGGTGGGCGTTGCCGATCTCGCCAAGCGGTTCTACGCCAAGGCGGAAGAGAAGATGTCTGCGGCCGCGGAGCGCATCAAGCTCGCCGAGGCGGTGATCAAGGATACCGGTGACAAGGACTACGCCGCCGAGGTGTACGGGCGCGCTGCCGACAGCCTCACCCAGCCCAATGATCTGATGTCGGTGGCGGCGAATCTGTTCGATCAGCTCGGGGACAAGGTCAAGGCGAGCGAGATCTATCGCAAGGCCATGGCGGCGATGAGCGACCTCGGCCAATACACCAAGCTCTTGGATGCGGTCGACGAGAAGCTCGCCGACAAGGACTTTGGCCGCGAGATCCTCGCCAAGGCCAGTGCCGTGGCGTCCGGCGCCCCGGAGTATCTCGATATCGCCAAGCGTGCGATCGGCAGCCTCGGCGACAAGGTGATGGGGCGCGAGCTGCTCCAAAAGGCCGAAGAGCAGGTCACCACGGTGGGCGAGATGAAGAACGTTGTCGCCGCGGTCAAGAACGACTTTGCCGACGACGCCGAATGGGGCGCGGTGGTCGAGGAGAAGCTCGCCAAGCGCGAGGCCAATCAGGCGAAGTACGCCGTATTCCAGGAGCGCGAGAAGGCCGCGGGCTCTTCGGTAAAGACGCTTCAGCTCGCCGACTCGGTGATGGCCGAGCTGGACGACAAGTTTTACGCCCAGAAGCTGCTGGTGGACGCCCAGAAGAAGATCGAAGACGAGGGTTGGGACTTTTCCAAGGCGCGCAAGCTGGTGGCCGGCATCAGCACCCATCTGGGCGATGCGGATTGGGCAACGCGGATTCTCCAGGACGCCGCCGCGCGGGTGCAGGGCTTCGCCAGCCTGAACGCGGTCGCGGAGACGGCGCACGAGCTGCTGCCCGACAAGGCGCGGGCCAAGGCGCTGGTGCAGGAGCTGCTCGACGGCTTCGAGCAGAAGCTCCAGGGCGCCGGCGCCTACGACCTGAGCAAGCTCGCCGCGGTGCGGGGTCGTTTGCTCGGTGATAAGGACGGCGCCGCCGCAGCTATCGACAAGGCGGCTGAGTCCGGCGGCAATCATTTCACCTTTGCCGAGCTGGCCCGGGTCGCCCAGTCGTTGCATCTCGACGACAAGGTCGATGCCATGACCCGGCGCGCCGCCGAATGCTGCGGCACGGCCGGCGAGGCCGGACAGCTTGCCAAGCGCATGATGGAGAGCGGCTTCCCGAAGGAACGGGTGCGCGAGGTCTATGCCGGCATCAAGGAACGGTTGAGCGGCACCGCGGAAAGATTCCAGTGGGCGGACGGCATCGCCGATCTCTTCGGCGACCGCGAATGGACCAAGAAGGAGCTCGACGAGGTCGCGGCAACCGCATCCGGCGAGGACGCCGCCTCCATCGCGCGACGCGCCAAGCAGCGCGCCGGCCACGTCTGAGTCCGCATCGGAACCAACCTGAAACCAGGTTAGACTCGCCAAGGAAGGCGGTTCAGCCGATAGGCTACTACCCGGCATGGCTTGTTGACTATGGTCGAGAGACTGTTCCACCGATTCGAAAGAGCCTTGGCGGCCGTGCTGCTGATCCTCATCTCGGCGGTCGCCGTGATCTCCGTGATCGAGCTTTGTTACGTTCTTTACATTGACCTCACCAGTCACCGCGGCTTCCTGTTGGACCTCAACGAGCTGTTCGAGGTCTTCGGCATGTTCCTCATGGTGCTCATCGCCATCGAGCTGATGTCCAGCATCTATGCGTACATGAAGGACAAGTCGGTGCACGTGGAGCTCATGCTGCTAATCGCTATTACCGCGCTTACCCGCAAGATCGTGGTTCTTGATTCAAGTCCTTCCGACGCCCTGTACCTGATGGGTTTGGCGGCGCTGCTGGGTACACTAGTCGGCGGTTACTACTTGATCCGAAAAGGCGTTGTGACCGTCGATGCTCACGGTCGACAAGCCGACACGAGCGCCCGGGACCGCGCGAAGCACCCTCGCGACGACGCCTAAATCGATTCCGTGCAGGCTCGCGAGCGGGCGTCGCTGGGCCGCGCCGCGAACCCCATCGACCGACCTCGCCATCGGCCCGAGCTACCGCGAAGGTGGCCATTGCTGCGCCCCGTGCAGCACCCGCAGAATCACGATCTCGTCGCCGGACACCGTGTAGGGAAGGAGATAAGGGATCCCGGTCGCGATCAGCTCACGGGTATCCATCACCCGCCCCGGACGTCCGATCGCGGGGTTCTCTCGCAGCCGCGCGACGGCCTCGAGGACCCGCCGGGCTACCTCGGCCGCTGCTCGCGGATTTTCTTGGGTTATGTAGTCTCGGGCGCTCGCCAGATCCCGGCGTGCGAGCCGATGCCACAGGATGATCATTCCGGGGGCTCAGACTCGTCCGGCGGCCCCCAACCGGCCAGCCCGGCGGCGACCTGTGCATGCTCGACCAGGTCGGCCTCGCCGCGGCGCAGCTCGTCCATCGCGTCCTGAATGGCCGTCACCTGCCACGCCTCCGTCTCGGCGTAACGCTCGATGGCGTGCGTCATTAGGGCGCCGCGCGACCGCCCGGTGGCCTTCGCGATTGCAGTTAGGCGCTCGAGAGTACCCTTTTCGAGCCGCACGGAAACAGTCCCTTTCGGCATGACGAATCTCCCGTGTTTCGATGTGTTCTCACACCCAGGAAAGCACGCCCTACCGCGGGACAACAGACCTGGATCGTCGGGAACCCGGTGTCGGGCCGGAAATCCCCACATGAGCGCGCGAAGTGGGACGTGCCCTGTCTCGTAGGCCTGCGAATTGAAGGTGCCGCAAGCGCCCCAATCGTGTGACCAGGGGAGGAATGCACGGGGCCGGAAGTGCTCCGGCCAAGATGGGGAACGAACCGATGGAAGCAGCACGAGCGGACACTCGATGTCCGGCCGATCGACTGTCGTGGATGGAGCGCTACGCGCGGGTGCGCGCAACGAGCGAGCGGCTGTGCGAGCCGCTGGCGATCGAGGACTTCGTACCCCAGCCGGTGGTGGAGACCAGTCCGCCGCGCTGGCACCTGGCGCACGTCACCTGGTTCTTCGAGACCTTTCTGCTGCGCCCCTACCTCGCCGATTACCGCGTCTTTCACGACCGCTACGCCTTTCTGTTCAACAGCTACTACGAGCAGACGGGAACCGGTTTCTGGCCCAGGCCCCAGCGGGGCCTGCTGTCGCGCCCGACGGTGGCCGAGGTCTTCGACTACCGCCGGCACGTCGATGCCGGAATGGCTGCGCTGATCGAGCAATGTCCGGAGTCCCTGTGGCCGGAGGTGTCGCAACGGCTCGAGATCGGGCTCAATCACGAGCAGCAGCACCAAGAGCTGCTGGTGACCGACATCAAGTTTAACTTCGGCTTCAACCCGCTGCGCCCGGCCTACCGGACCGATTTGCCGACTCCGCCCTTCGCCAAGTCGAGACCCGCCGCCTTCGTGACCTTCGACGCCGGCATCGTCGAGATCGGGGCCACCGAGGAAGGCTTTGGCTGGGACAACGAGCGGCCGAGCCATCGCTGCTTTCTCGAACCCTTTGCGCTCGCCACGCGTCTGGTCAACAACGCCGACTACCTGGCATTCATCGACGACGGCGGCTACAGCAATCCCGCCTTGTGGCTGTCGGAGGGGTGGGCCGTGGTGCAGGCGGAGGCTTGGCGCGCGCCGCTTTACTGGGAGCAGGTGGAGGATGAATGGCGGGTGATGACACTCGGCGGCCTGCGTCGGTTCAACCCGGCCGAGCCCGTCTGCCATTTGAGCTACTACGAGGCGGATGCGTTCGCCGCTTGGGCCGGCAAACGACTGCCGACCGAGGTCGAATGGGAGCATGCGGCGCGGGAGGTGCCCGTAGCCGGCAACTTCCTGGAGCAGGGATGGCTGCATCCACACCCGCCCGACGACGGCCCGAGCATCAAGCAGTTGTTCGGAGACGTCTGGGAGTGGACCGGCTCCGCCTATCTGCCCTATCCGGGCTACCGTGCCGCCGCCGGGGCCTTGGGCGAGTACAACGGCAAGTTCATGTGTAGCCAGATGGTGCTGCGGGGCGGCTCCTGCGCCACTGCCGGCGACCATATCCGGGCCAGCTATCGGAACTTTTTCTACCCGCGGGAGCGCTGGCAGCTCACCGGGTTACGGCTTGCGGAGACCATCCGATGAACAACAACGCCGCCGTCGAGAGACGCATCCAGAAGACCGCCCGCCGCGACGTCGACCCGTCGCAACAAGTCCGGTTCTTCGACTATGAGCCCAAGCCCGCGGACATGGGCGCCGAAGTCCTCGCCGGGCTGGGCCGACCGGATAAGCGCCTGTCCCCGAAGTTTTTCTACGACCGGCAAGGGTCGCGCCTGTTCGACCGGATCACCAACCTGCCGGAGTATTATCCGACCCGCACCGAGATCGGCATCCTGCGCGCGCACGGCGCCGAGATGGCTGAACGGCTGGGTCGCGGCAGCGTGCTGATCGAGCTCGGCAGCGGCAGCAGCCTGAAGATCCGGGTCCTGCTGGCGGCACTCCAGCCGGCGGTCTATGTGCCGGTGGACATCTCCAAACAGCACCTGATCGACTCGGCGCGCAGTCTGGCCGAGCGCTTTCCCGGCCTCGCGATCCGCGCTGCCTGCGCCGACTACTCCGGTGAATTTACGCTGCCCTTGGAGCCCCATTGGCGCAATCGCGTTGCATTCTTTCCGGGCTCGAGCGTCGGCAACTTCGAGCCCGACGATGCCCGGGCCTTCCTAAGCCGAGTCGGCGATGTGCTGGGAGCGGGCGGGCGGCTGCTGATCGGCGTGGATCTGCGCAAGGACCCGGCGGTGCTCAACGCCGCCTACAACGATGCGCAGGGCGTAACCGCCGCGTTCAATCTCAACCTGCTGGCGCGCATCAATCGCGAGCTGGATGCGGACTTCGATCTCGACGCATTCGCCCATCGCGCCTTCTTCAACGAGTCGGCGGGTCGCATCGAGATGCACCTGGTGAGCGCCCGCGCGCAGACGGTGCGGGTGGCTGGGCGCGACATCGCGTTTGCGCGCGGTGAGTCGATCCACACCGAGAGCTCCTACAAGTACGAGATCGGCCAGTTCCACCGGCTCGCCGCCGAGGCTGGATTCGCGGCGGAGCAGGTCTGGAGCGACTCAGATCGGCTGTTCAGCGTTCACTGCCTGCGCTTCGCCGACTAGGACTGTACGCGGCCGTTCATTTCGGACCCGCGCCGGGCGCCTCCGGGGCTGGATTGTGTTGGCTCTCGCGGGCCGATGCGTGTCGCGGACTCGTGTTCTGAGTCACCCAAACGGCTAATCTATCGGTCGCCGGGCATCGGCCGCGCGTTCACACGGGGTCTGCTTGCTCGTGTGGCGCGGCGCTCAATCGGCGTCGCGATCCCAAATCCAAGACGAACGAGCCATGCTGACGATCATCCGCTCCAACGCAGTCGAGGCGCTGTTGAGTCAGCTCGCCGGCCGTCTGTCCGTCGCGCCACTTTCCTCGCCTTTGATGCGCGAGCTGATCGTGGTACCCAGTCCGGCGATGGCGCGTTGGGTGAATCTCCAATTGGCGCAACGGCTCGGGGTCTCCGCCGCGGTCGACTACCCGCTGCCGGCCTCGTTCGTCTGGTCCGTCGGGCGTTCGCTGCTCGAGGATCTGCCGGAGAGCGATCCACTCGCCGCCGACCCCATGGCGTGGCGGATCTTCGGGCTGCTCCCCGGCATGCTCGCCTCAGAGGCGCTGGAGACGTTGCGTCTCTACCTGCAAGGCGACGGGGACGGGCGCAAGCGTTTGCAGCTCGCGAGCCGAATCGCCGAGGTGTTCGAGCGCTATCAGCTCTATCGCCCGAAGCTGATCCGTCGCTGGCAGGCCGGGGAGGGGGGCGATTGGCAGGCACTGCTGTGGCGCGCGCTCGCCGCCGGGTTGAAGGATAAGCATCGGGTCGCCGTGATCGACCGGGTGCTGGGGGTGATCCGGGACCCCGGACCCATCCCGGGTCTGCACGAACGGATCAGCCTGTTTGCCGTCTCCAGCCTGCCGCCGCTGTTCGTGCAGGTGATCCAGGCCCTGTCGTCGCGGGTGGCCGTGGACCTCTATCTGCACGCCCCGACCGAGGCCTTTTGGTCCGATCTGATCTCTCAAAAGGATCTGGCGCGCAAGCGGCTGGCGAAGCCCGAGGAGGCGGAGCTGTGGGAGGTCGGCAACAGCTTGCTCGCCTCCTGGGGTCGCCAGGGACAGGCCCTGCAGGACTTGCTGCTGGAGCAAGAGCTTCCGCTGGAAGAGGTCGACGCCTTCCGCGAGCCGACCGCCGAGACCCTCCTCGGGCGCCTGCAACGCGACATCTTCGAGCTGCGGCCGATGGCCACGCCCGAGAGTCGCGAGGAGGCGCGCGCGGACGGCTCGCTCCAGGTGCACGTCTGTCACAGCCCCCTACGCGAGTGTCAGGTCCTGCACGATCAACTGCTGGGTATGCTGGAGTCCGAGCCCGATCTGCGCCCGGAAGACATCCTGGTCATGGTGCCGGAGATCGGCGGCTACGCGCCCTACATCGAGGCCGTATTCGATCGGGATCGCGCGCGCGACGGGGATCGGGATGCCCAACGCCCGTTTATCCCCTGGAATTTGTCGGACATCGGGGTCGCCGACGAGCACCCGCTGGTGCTGGTGTTCCTGGCGCTGCTCGATCTGCCGGACAGTCGTTTCACCTATTCGCAGGTCCTGCCGTTCCTCGATGCGCCGGAGCTTGCCGAGCATTTCGGCCTTGGCGGCGACGCGCTGGTCCCGATCAAGGCCTGGCTCGGCGACGCGAATCTCCGCTGGGGCTGCGATCCGGAGCACAAGGGTCGCCTGGGCCTGCCGGAGATCGAGGACAACACCTGGGCCCAGGCGGAGAAGCGCCTGTTCGCCGGCTATGCCCTGGGCGAGTCCGAGCCGTTCGCCGACATCGTCCCCGTCGGTAGGGTCGAAGGGGCGCAGGCGGAGATCCTAGGCCGGTTTTGGCGCCTGTTGTCGAAGCTTACGGAGGCCGCACGTCGACTGGTGGAGCCGCGCACCGCCCGTGGCTGGCAAGACTACATCGGCGCGCTGCTGTTGGACTTCTTCGGCGAGCGCGACGACGCCGACGGCCGGCTGCAGACGATTCGCGACGCCGTGGCGGAGCTGAGCAAGCAGGCGAGCGGGGTCGAGGAGCCATTGAGCATCGGCTTGGTCCGCGCTTGGCTGCAACGGCGTTTGGGCAGCGCGTCGCGCCACGGACGCTATTTCAGTGGCGGGGTCACCTTCTGCGGCATGCGCCCGATGCGCAGCCTGCCGTTTCAGGTAATTTGCGTGCTGGGGATGCACGAGCGCGCCTTTCCGCGCCGGGATCGTCCGGCCGATTTCGACCTGACGCGCCGCGACTGGCGCCCGGGTGATCCGCGCCCCGGCGACGAGGACCGCTTCCTGCTCCTGGAAACCCTGCTGTGCGCGCGGCGCCGGCTCTATCTCGGTTATGTCGGCCGCGACGTGCGTGCGAATACGGAGCGCGAGCCCTCGGTGCTGGTGCGCGAGCTGCTGGAGTACCTGGACCAGCAATACCGCGTCGCCGACGGCAAGGACGGGAACAAGCTGAGCAAGGAGCTTACCCGGGAGCACCCGATGCAGCCTTTCAGTCCGAAAAACTTCTCCTGCAACGGGCCCAGCTACGACGCGGACTGGTGCGAGGTGGCGCAGGCGATGCTCGAGCCGCCCGACGCGGAGGAGGCCCCGCCGCCGAGCTGGCCGACGTGGCGACTTCCGGACGCCCCGGAGCCGATGCGCGAGCTCACACTGACCCAGCTCGAGCGCTTCCTGTGCCACCCGGTGCGGTACTTCGTCAACACGCGTCTGCGCCTGTACCTGCGCGAGGAAGAGGTCGCGCCGGACGCGGAGCCGTTCGCACTCGACGGGCTGCAAGGCTACGTGCTCCGCCAGCGGCTGGTCCAAGAGCGACTGGCGGGCCGTACCCCGTCGGCGCGACA
>JBGSTR010000194.1:0-16057 GCA_041736365.1 Chromatiaceae bacterium
GAGATGGTGATGCCGGGCGACAACGTGAAGATGACGGTCAAGCTGATCGTGCCGATCGCCATGGAAGAGGGGCTGCGTTTTGCGGTACGCGAGGGCGGACGTACGGTCGGCGCCGGCGTCGTCGCGAAGGTAATCGAGTAAAGCGGTCCGCACCGCGTGCGTGGCCGGGCAGTGCCCCGGTCCGCGTGTCGCGTCACGGGCCAAAATTTAGGCCAGTAGCTCAATTGGCAGAGCAGCGGTCTCCAAAACCGCAGGTTGGGGGTTCGAGTCCCTCCTGGCCTGCCATACACATAGTCGCCTAGGCGAACCCTATTCCATGAATTCACGCGCTGAGGCCGGAGGGGCCGGTTTGGATACAGCCAAACTGGCTGCGGGGGCCCTATTGTTGGTTGGCGGACTATTCGCCTTCTACCACTTCGCCGCCTATTCACTGCTGCTGCGAGTGATCGGGCTGCTGGTCATCTGTGGCGCGGCGGCAGCGGTCGCTTTGCAGACCGAGCCCGGCCGGCGTCTGTGGCAATTTGCCTCCGATGCGCGCATGGAGGTACGGAAGGTGGTGTGGCCAACCCGCCAGGAGACGGTCCAGACGACCTTGATCGTAATGGTCATGGTGTTGGTGCTGGGTTTGATCCTGTGGCTTTTCGACACCATGTTGACCGGCATCCTGCGCCTATTGACCGGCCACGGAGGCTAGCCGTGACCATGCGCTGGTATGTGATCCACGCCTACTCGGGGTTCGAGGGGCAGGTCAAGCGATCCTTGGAGGAGCGCGTCAAGCGCGCCGGCCTTGAGGACTTGTTCGGCGAGGTGTTGGTGCCGACCGAGGAAGTGGTCGAGATCCGCAACGGCCAGCAGCGCAAGAGCGAACGTAAATTTTTCCCCGGATATGTGCTGGTCCACATGGACCTGACCGACGAGACCTGGCACCTGGTCAAGAGCGTGCCGAAGGTTATGGGATTCATCGGTGGAACCGGCGATCGGCCCGCGCCGATTCCGGATAAGCAGGCGGACGCCATCCTGCAACGTGTTCAGGACGGGGTCGAGAAGCCGCGGCCGAAGGTGCTCTACGAGCCTGGAGAGGTGGTGCGCGTGGTCGATGGCCCGTTCACCGACTTCAACGGGGTCGTGGAAGAGGTCGACTACGACAAGAACCGGGTCAAGGTCTCGGTCTTGATTTTCGGTCGATCGACGCCGGTCGATTTGGGCTTCGCCCAGGTCGAGAAAGGCTAGCGACGCGGCCGCCGGTCCAACCGGGTCGCTCGCGCTCAACGTCCCGGAACGGGACACATCATCGGGGAGCCAGGTGAAAAACCCTGGCGTCAGCACCCGTCAGGAGACCATTCGTGGCAAAAAAGATTAATGCCTACATTAAGTTGCAGGTAAAAGCCGGAATCGCCAACCCGAGCCCTCCGGTGGGTCCGGCGCTCGGCCAGCACGGCGTCAACATCATGGAGTTCTGCAAGGCCTTCAACGCTCGTACCCAGGAGCTTGAGCAGGGCATGCCGATCCCGGTGGTGATCACCGTCTACTCGGATCGCAGCTTCACCTTCATCACCAAGACGCCGCCAGCCTCGATTCTATTGAGGAAGGCCGCCGGGGTCGCGAAGGGTAGCGGCACCCCCAACACCAGTAAGGTCGGGAAGGTCACGCGCGAGCAGCTCGAGCAAATCGCGACCACCAAGATGCCGGACCTGACGGCGGCGGATATGGATGCGGCAGTACGCACCATCGCGGGCAGTGCCCGGGCGATGGGCCTTGACGTGGAGGGTGTCTGAACATGGCCAAGTCATCGAAGAGACTGCGTGCGATCCGCGAGCGTATCGAGTCGGGCAAGCTGTATCCCGCCGAGGAGGCCTTTGCGCTGCTTAAGGATCTCTCCAGCGCGAAGTTCGCCGAGAGCGTGGATGTCGCCGTAAACCTCGGCGTAGACCCGCGCAAATCCGATCAGGTGGTGCGCGGCGCGACCGTGCTTCCGCACGGCATCGGCAAGGACGTGCGGGTCGCCGTCTTCGCCCAAGGCGCCAATGCGGACGCCGCCACCGAGGCCGGTGCGGACCGGGTCGGATTCGAGGACCTGGCCGAGGACGTCAAGGCCGGCAAGCTGGATTTCGACGTGGTGGTGGCCTCTCCGGATGCCATGCGCATTGTCGGCCAGCTCGGCAAGATCCTGGGGCCGCGCGGCCTGATGCCGAACCCGAAGGTGGGCACCGTGACGGCGGATGTCGCCGAGGCGGTGCGCAACGCCAAGGCCGGTCAGGTGCGCTACCGCACCGACAAGGCCGGCATCATCCACTGCCCGCTGGGCAAGGTGGACTTCGAGCCGGTCAAGCTGAGGGAGAACCTCGAGGCGTTGCTGAACAACCTGAACAAGGCCAAGCCGACGACCTCGCGCGGCGTTTACATGCGTAAGGTCACGGTGTCGTCGACCATGGGCCCCGGGCTCACGGTCGATCACCAGACGCTGACCGCCCAGCGCGCCTGACACGCGGCGGCCGAGCAGTCGCTCCCCGCCGGGGATTTCGTTCCGAGCGGTTCAATCCGGGCCGTTCGGTAATGAGAAGCTCTTTGGGATTCCGGCAGCGCCGGGATTCGTCAAAGACCGCAGGTGTTGTCGGTGCCGCTATGGATGCACGCCGACGACTTAATGAGCCCAAGCGCCTGCGCAGACGGTGCTCCGATTCGGCCACGGGCCAGGGGCAACAATCGGCTTGAATGGCGTCGCTGGATGCGACGACCGGACGGGCAGCCCGGCATCCCCGGGTAGACCTTGATCAGAGAGGTGACGAACTTGGCGCTTAGCTATGCGCAGAAAGAATCGATCGTCGCCGAAGTCGCGGAAGTCGCGAAGGGCGCCCATGCGGCTATCGGAGCCGAGTACCGGGGCTTGACCGTGGGGCAGATGACCAAGCTGCGCGTGGAAGCGCGCCAGGCCGGGGTCTATGTCCGCGTCGTCAAGAACACCCTGGCGCGGCGCGCGTTGGCGGACACGGACTTTGCGTGCATGCAGGATGGGCTCACGGGCCCGCTGGTCCTCGCATTCGCACAACAGGACCCGGGTGCCGTCGCGCGTGTCGCGGAGGCGTTTGCCAAGGAGCACAACAAGTTTCAGGTGCGACTCGTCGCCCTGGGCGGCAAGCTGCTCGACCCCTCCGAGCTCGGCAATCTGGCGAAGATGCCGACCCGCGAGCAGGCGATCAGCCTATTGATGGCCGTCATGAAGGCTCCGGTGCAGAAGCTCGCAGCGACCATCAACGAGGTGCCGGGCAAGTTGGTCCGCACCATCGCCGCGATCCGCGACGCCAAAGAGGCCGCGTAATCGGCGCGATCCCGTTCAACATTTTTTTGGATTCAGGAGAAACCAATGGCCGTTTCTAAAGACGATATTCTCGAAGCGATTGGTAACATGACCGTCCTCGAGGTGGTCGACCTCATCAGCGCGATGGAAGAGAAGTTCGGCGTTACTGCTGCCGCGGCGGTTGCGGCGGCTCCGGCCGCCGCGGGCGGCGCTGAGGCGGCGGTGGTGGAGGAGCAGACCGAGTTCGACCTCGTGCTTGCCTCCTTCGGCGCCAACAAGGTCTCCGTCATCAAGGTGGTGCGGGCACTAACCGGCCTGGGACTCAAGGAGGCCAAGGACGCGGTCGAAGGCGCGCCGACGACCCTCAAGGAAGGGATCTCGAAGGCCGAGGCCGAAGACGCCAAGAAGCAGCTCGAAGAGGCTGGAGCCACTGTCGAGGTTAAGTAAGGACGCCTTGCGTCGCAACGCCCTTCGCGGGGCGCTCAGGCTGGCGGCGAAGAGCCGCCGGCCTTTTGCCGTTTGGCCGGTGAGACCCGAGGCGCGCGGCGCCCGGGATACCTCGCCGCCGCAAACGGCTAAGTCTCTGACCCCGTCGGTCTCGCCCGCAGTCACGCTACCCGAATCCGGGCTGGTGCTGCGTCAGGAAACACTGCAAGCATTTCGAGGGAAGGCATAATGGCCTATTCGTTCACCGAAAAAAAGCGCATCCGCAAAGACTTCGGCAAGCGTCCGACGATTTTGGACGTGCCTTTCCTGCTGGCCACTCAGATCGACTCCTACCGGGAGTTTCTGCAGGCCGAGACGCCCGCGAAAGAGCGGCGTGAGGTCGGACTGCATGCGGCGTTCAAGACCGTTCTTCCCATAGAAAGCTACTCCGGCAACGCGGTGCTCGAATACGTCAGCTACCGCCTCGGAGAGCCGCCGTTCGACGTGCGCGAATGTCATCTGCGGGGTGCGACCTACGCCGCGCCGCTGCGCGTGCTGTTGCGACTGGTGATCTACGACAAGGAGGCACCGGCCGGCTCCAAGGTGGTCAAGGACATTAAGGAGCAGGAGGTCTACATGGGCGAGCTCCCGTTGATGACCGATACCGGCACCTTCATCATCAACGGCACCGAGCGGGTCATCGTCTCCCAGCTCCATCGCTCGCCGGGCGTGTTCTTCGATCACGATCGGGGCAAGACCCACTCCTCGGGCAAGCTCTTGTTCTCCGCCCGGGTGATCCCCTATCGGGGCTCCTGGCTGGACTTCGAGTTCGATCCCAAGGACAACGTATTCGTGCGCATCGATCGTCGCCGCAAGCTGCCGGCGACCATCCTGCTGCGCGCGCTGGGTTACGGGGTCGAGGACATTCTCGCGCGCTTCTTCGAGACGGATACCTTCCGCTTCGAGGGCGACGCCGTCTCGCTCGACCTGGTCCCGGAGCGCCTGCGCGGCGAGACCGTTGGATTCGACGTCAAGATCGGCGACGAGGTGCTGGTGGAGGCCGGGCGGCGCGTGACCGCGCGCCACATCCGCGAGCTGCAGAAGGCCGGTGTCGAGCGCCTGGAGGTCCCGATCGACTTCCTGATCGGTCGCGTGCTGGCCGACCCCCACGTCGATACCGAGACCGGGGAGGTGCTCGCCGAGGCCAACACCATGATGACCCCGGAGCTTGTGCAGACCCTGGTGGAGAAGCGCGTCGAATCGCTGCGCACCCTGTTCGTCAACGACCTCGACCAGGGCCCGTACATTTCCGAGACCCTGCGCATCGACCCGACCACCACCGACTTGGAGGCGCAGGTCGAGATCTATCGCATGATGCGACCGGGCGAGCCGCCGACCAAGGAAGCGGCGCAGAACCTTTTCCACAACCTGTTCTTCACGCCGGACCGCTACGACCTGTCGGCCGTGGGACGCATGAAGTTCAATCGCCGTCTCGGCCGGGACTCGGAAGAGGGACCGGGCATCATCTACGACGGCCGCTACTTCAGCGGGCGCGGCGACGAGTTCTCCAAGGGGCTGGTGCGCGAGCAGGGCGAGACCTCCGACATCATCGATGCACTCAAGGTGCTGGTGGAGCTGCGCAACGGCCGCGGCACCGTCGACGACATCGATCACCTCGGCAATCGGCGCATCCGCTGCGTCGGCGAGATGGCGGAGAATCAGTTCCGCGTCGGCCTGGTCCGCGTCGAGCGCGCGGTCAAGGAGCGGTTGTCGCTGGCCGAGTCCGAGGGTCTGATGCCCCAGGAGCTGATCAACGCCAAGCCGGTGTCGGCCGCGATCAAGGAGTTCTTCGGGTCCAGTCAGCTCTCCCAGTTCATGGACCAGAACAACCCGCTGTCCGAGGTCACCCACAAGCGGCGCGTGTCGGCACTCGGCCCGGGCGGTCTTGCCCGCGAGCGCGCCGGCTTCGAGGTGCGCGACGTGCACCCGACCCATTACGGCCGCGTGTGCCCGATCGAGACGCCTGAAGGTCCGAACATCGGTCTGATCAATTCACTGGCGGTATTTGCCCGAACCAATCGCTACGGGTTCCTGGAGACTCCCTACCGCAAGGTGGAGGAGGGCCGGGCGACCACCGAGATCCATTACCTCTCGGCCATCGAGGAGGGCAATTTCGTCATCGCCCAGGCCAACGCGACGCTCGATTCGGACGGCCTGCTGACCGATGCCCTGGTCTCCTGCCGGCATGCGAACGAGTTCACGATGAAGGCGCCGGAGGAGGTCCAGTACATGGACGTCTCGCCGCGCCAGATCGTCTCCGTGGCTGCCTCCCTGATTCCGTTCCTGGAGCACGACGACGCCAACCGGGCACTGATGGGCTCGAACATGCAGCGTCAGGCGGTGCCTACGCTGCGCGCCGAGAAGCCGCTGGTCGGCACCGGCATGGAGCGCGTGGTGGCCCGCGATTCCGGGGTCTGCGTGGTGGCCCGCCGCGGCGGCGTCATCGAGTCGGTGGACGCCGGGCGTATCGTGGTGCGGGTCAACGACGACGAGGCGGAGCCGGGTGTGCCGGGCGTCGACATCTATACCCTGACCAAATACACGCGCTCCAATCAGAACACCTGCATCAACCAGCGTCCGCTGGTGAAGCCGGGCGACGTGATCGCGCGCGACGACGTGCTCGCCGACGGGCCCTCCACCGACATGGGCGAGCTGGCGCTGGGTCAGAACCTGCGCGTCGCCTTCATGCCCTGGAACGGCTACAACTTCGAGGACTCGATCCTGATCTCCGAGCGGGTGGTCCAGGAGGACCGCTTCACCAGCATCCATATCGAGGAGCTGACCTGCCTGGCCCGGGATACCAAGCTCGGACCGGAGGAGATCACCAGCGACATCCCCAACGTCGGCGAGTCGGCGCTCTCCAAGCTCGACGAGTCCGGCATCGTCTACGTGGGCGCGGAGGTCCGCGACGGCGACATCCTGGTCGGCAAGGTCACCCCCAAGGGCGAGACTCAGCTGACCCCGGAGGAGAAGCTGCTGCGGGCGATCTTCGGCGAGAAGGCCTCGGACGTGAAGGACACCTCGCAGCGTCTGCCCACCGGCATGAACGGCACGGTGGTCGACGTCCAGGTGTTCACCCGCGACGGGGTGGAGAAGGACAAGCGCGCGCTGCTGATCGAGGAGCTTGAGCTCGAGCGGGTGCGCAAGGACTTCGACGATCAGCGCCGCATCATGGAGAACGATACCTTCCAGCGCGTCGAGCGGATGCTGGTGGGCAAGGTTGCCGACGGCGGGCCCAAGGGGCTCAAGGCCGGCGCCAAGATCACTCACGCTTATCTGGAGGAGATTACCGAGAAGAATTCTCGGGATCAGTGGTTCGAGATCCGTTTGCGCAGCGAGGAGGCGGCGTTGCAGCTCGAAGCGGTTGCGACTCAAATCCGCCAGCAGCGCGAGGAATTCCGCGAACGCCTGGATACCAAGCGTCGCAAGATCTCCAGCGGAGACGATCTGGCGCCCGGCGTCCTCAAGATGGTCAAGGTCTATGTCGCGGTGAAGCGCCGCGTGCAGCCCGGCGACAAGATGGCGGGGCGTCACGGCAACAAGGGCGTCATCTCCAAGGTGGTGCCGGTGGAGGACATGCCGTTCTCCGCCGACGGGTCGCCGGTCGACATCGTGCTGAACCCGCTCGGCGTGCCCTCGCGTATGAACGTGGGGCAGGTGCTGGAGACCCACCTGGGGTGGGCGTCCAACGGACTCGGCGCCAAGATCGAGCAGATGCTGCGCACCCAGGCCGCGGTCGCGGAGCTGAGAAGCTTCCTGGAGCAGATCTACAACTCCAGCGGTCGCAAGGAGGATCTTGCCAGCTTCGACGACGAGGAGATCCTGGAGCTGGCGCGCAACCTGACGCGCGGCGTGCCGCTGGCTACGCCGGTATTCGACGGTGCCGCGGAGGAGGAGATTCGCGCCATGCTGCGGCTCGCCGATCGCGACAACACCGAGCAGGGCATCCCGAGCGGCCAGACGATCCTCTACGACGGGCGCACCGGCGACGCCTTCGAGCGCCCGGTGACGGTGGGCTACATGTACATGCTGAAGCTCAACCACTTGGTCGACGACAAGATGCACGCCCGCTCGACCGGTCCCTACAGTCTGGTGACCCAGCAGCCGCTCGGCGGCAAGGCCCAGTTCGGCGGCCAGCGCTTCGGTGAGATGGAGGTGTGGGCGCTCGAGGCCTACGGGGCCGCGTATACCCTCCAGGAGATGCTTACGGTCAAGTCCGACGACGTCAACGGTCGTACCAAGATGTACAAGAACATCGTCGACGGGGATCACCGCATGGAGGCGGGTATGCCGGAATCCTTCAACGTGCTGGTCAAGGAGATCCGGTCGCTCGGCATCAACGTGGAGTTGGAGCAGGACTGAGCGGAGGCGTCGTCGGCGCTCGCGCCGACCCGATCAAGACGGGACCGCGTGCAGTCTTTACTCACGGAGACATGAATTGAAAGACCTACTTAAGATCATCAAGCAACAGGGCCAGGCGCTGGAATTCGACGCCATCAAGATCGGGCTCGCATCGCCGGAGATGATTCGCTCCTGGTCCTACGGCGAGGTAAAGAAGCCCGAGACGATCAACTACCGGACCTTCAAGCCGGAGCGCGACGGGCTTTTTTGCGCCAAGATCTTTGGCCCGATCAACGACTACGAGTGTGTCTGCGGCAAGTACAAGCGCCTCAAGCACCGCGGCGTGGTGTGCGAGAAGTGCGGCGTGGAGGTGACCCTGGCCAAGGTGCGCCGCGAGCGCATGGGTCATATCGACCTTGCGAGCCCGGTGGCCCACATCTGGTTCCTCAAGTCGTTGCCGTCGCGCATCGGACTGCTGCTCGACATGACCCTGCGCGACATCGAGCGCATCCTCTACTTCGAGTCGTTCGTGGTGGTCGACCCGGGCCTGGTGCAGAGCCTGGATCGCGGGCAGCTGCTCACCGACGAGCAGTATCTGGATGCACTGGAGGAGAACGGCGACGAGTTCGACGCCCGCATGGGCGCCGAGGCGGTCTACGAGCTGCTGCGCACGATCGACCTGCAGGGCGAGATCCGGCGCATGCGCGAGGAGATCCAGAGCACCAACTCCGAGACCAAGATCAAGAAGCTGAGCAAGCGACTCAAGCTCATGGAGTCGCTGATCGAGTCCGGCACTCGTCCCGAGTGGATGATCCTGATGGTGCTCCCGGTGCTGCCGCCGGAGCTGCGTCCGCTGGTGCCGCTGGACGGCGGTCGCTTCGCGACCTCCGACCTCAACGATCTCTATCGCCGGGTGATCAACCGCAACAACCGTCTCAAGCGGCTGCTCGACCTGGTGGCGCCGGACATCATCGTGCGCAACGAGAAACGGATGCTGCAGGAAGCGGTCGACGCACTGCTCGACAACGGTCGCCGCGGCCGCGCCATCACCGGCACCAACAAGCGCCCGCTGAAGTCGCTGGCGGACATGATCAAGGGCAAGCAGGGGCGCTTCCGCCAGAACCTGCTCGGCAAGCGTGTCGACTACTCCGGCCGCTCGGTGATCGTGGTCGGCCCGACGCTCAAGCTGCACCAGTGCGGCCTGCCCAAGCGCATGGCCTTGGAGCTGTTCAAGCCCTTTATCTTCAGCAAGCTGCAGCTGCGCGGCCAGGCGGCCACCATCAAGGCGGCGAAGAAGATGGTGGAGCGCGGCACCGCCGAGGTGTGGGATATCCTCGAGGAGGTGATCCGCGAGCACCCGGTGATGCTCAACCGCGCGCCGACCTTGCACCGTCTGGGTATCCAGGCCTTCGAGCCGGTCCTCATCGAGGGCAAGGCCATCCAGCTGCATCCGCTGGTCTGTACCGCCTTCAACGCGGACTTCGACGGCGATCAGATGGCGGTGCACGTGCCCCTGTCGCTGGAGGCGCAAATCGAGGCGCGCTCGCTGATGATGGCGTCCAACAACATCCTCTCGCCGGCCAACGGCGAGCCCATCATCGTGCCGTCCCAGGACGTGGTGCTGGGTCTCTACTACATGACCCGCGAGCGCGCGAGCGCCAGAGGCGAGGGCAGCGCGTTCTCCAACATCGACGAGGCCCGCCGCGCCTACGAGACGGGCAACGCGCACTTGCACGCCCGCTGTAAGGTGCGCATCCGCGAGGTCGTCAAGGGCGAGGACGGGGCGCTGCGTGAAAACATCAGCGTCCGCGAAACCACCCTTGGGCGTGCCCTGGTGTTTGCTATCGTGCCCGATGGCCTGCCCTTCGATCTGGTCGATCGCGCGATGGGCAAGAAGCAGATCTCGCGTCTGATCAACACCTGCTACCGCCAGCTCGGACTCAAGGCGACGGTGGTGTTCGCCGACCAGATCATGTACCTCGGGTTCCGCATGGCGACCCGGGCCGGGGTCTCGATCGGCCTTGAGGACATGGCGGTGCCGGAGGAAAAACCCGCGATCCTTGCGGCCGCCGAGGAGGAGGTCAAGGAGATCCAGCAGCAGTACGCCTCGGGCTTGGTCACCAACGGCGAGCGCTACAACAAGGTCGTGGATATCTGGTCGCACACCAACGATCAGGTCGCCAAGGCCATGATGGGCAAGCTCGGCAAGGAGCTGGTGAGCGACAGCAAGGGCAACGAGGTTCAGCAGGACTCCTTCAACTCCATCTATATGATGGCCGACTCCGGCGCTCGCGGCTCCGCCGCCCAGATTCGCCAGCTGGCGGGCATGCGCGGGCTGATGGCCAAGCCGGACGGCTCCATCATCGAGACGCCGATCACGGCGAACTTCCGTGAGGGGCTGAACGTCATCCAGTACTTCATCTCCACCCACGGCGCCCGCAAGGGTCTGGCAGACACCGCGCTCAAGACGGCCAACTCCGGCTACCTGACGCGGCGCTTGGTGGACGTGGCCCAGGACATGGTGGTCCTGGAGGACGACTGCGGCACCGACAAGGGCCTCCTGATGACCCCGATCATCGAGGGCGGCGACGTGGTCGAGCCGTTGCACGAGCGCATCCTTGGGCGCGTCACCGCGGTGGATGTCCTGCGTCCCGGCACCGACGACGTGGTGTGCGAGCGGGGCACGCTGCTCGATGAGTCCTGGGTCGACAAGTTCGTGATCGAGGGCATCGATCAGGTGCGCGTGCGCTCGCCGATCAACTGCCAGTCGCGCATCGGCGTGTGTGCCAAGTGCTACGGGCGCGACCTTGCCCGCGGTCACAAGGTGAACATGGGCGAGGCGGTCGGCGTGATCGCGGCCCAGTCCATCGGCGAGCCCGGCACGCAGCTCACGATGCGGACCTTCCACATCGGTGGCGCGGCGTCGCGGGCGGCCGCCGTCAACAGCATCGAGATCAAGAACGGCGGGTCGGTGCGTCTGCACAACATCAAGACCGTGGAGCATCACTCGGGGAACCTGGTTGCGGTTTCCCGCTCCGGCGAGCTGACGGTGGTGGACGACAAGGGTCTGGAGAAGGAGCGCTACAAGGTGCCCTACGGCGCGACCTTGCGCGTCAACGACGGCGACATCGTCGAGGGCGGCCAGATCGTGGCCAACTGGGACCCCCATACCCATCCGGTCGTCACCGAGGTGGCGGGCAAGCTCGCGTTCGAGGAATTCATCGAAGGCGTCACGGTGCAAGGCCAGGTGGACGATGTCACCGGCCTGACCTCGCGGGTCGTGATCGATCCAAAGCAGCGTCCGCCGGCGGGCAAGGATCTTCGCCCGATGGTCAAGCTGCTCGACGAGGCGGGCGAGGAGCTCAACATCGTCGGCACCGATATGGCGGCGCGCTACTTCCTGCCTGCCGGCGCCATCGTTAGCGTCGAGGATGGCGCCAACGTCGGCGTTGGAGACGTCGTCGCGCGTATCCCGCAGGAGTCGAGCAAAACGCGCGACATCACGGGTGGTCTGCCGCGAGTTGCCGATCTGTTCGAGGCGCGCCGACCGAAGGAGGCCGCGTTGCTCGCGGAGGCCAGCGGCAACATTAGCTTCGGCAAGGACACCAAGGGCAAGCAGCGCCTGGTTATCACCAAGGACGACGGCGAGACGGTGGAGGAGCTGATCCCGAAGTGGCGCCACGTCAACGTGTTCGAGGGCGAGCGCGTGGAGCGGGGCGAGGTAATCGCCGACGGCGAGCTGGCCTCCCAGGACATCCTGCGCCTCAAGGGCGTGACCGCGCTGGCCGAGTACCTGGTGAAGGAGATCCAGGACGTCTATCGCCTCCAGGGCGTGCGCATCAACGACAAGCACATCGAGGTCATCGTCCGCCAGATGCTGCGCAAGGTGGAGATCACCGCCTCCGGCGATACCCGGCTGTTGCGCGGTGAGCAGGTCGAGTACACCACCCTGATGGACGAGAACGATCGGGTCAGCGCCGAGGGCAAGCAGCCCGCGCTCTATGAGCCGTTGCTGCTCGGTATCACCAAGGCCTCGCTGGCGACCGACTCGTTCATCTCCGCGGCCTCCTTCCAGGAGACCACGCGCGTGTTGACCGAGGCCGCGGTGCGCGGCTCGACCGATCGGCTTACGGGTCTGAAGGAGAACGTCATCGTCGGGCGGCTGATCCCGGGCGGGACCGGCTTGGCGCACCACACGGAGCGCAAGCGCCAGCGCCACGAGGCGGGGATGGCCACCGGGCGGGTCGAGATGGCCACCGAGGACCTGGAAGAGGCGCTGAAGAAGGCGCTGAATACCTCGGAGGCCGGTTAACGAGGCGCGTCGACCGATCGCATGCGGCCCCTCCTGGGAAACGCTGATCTATGCGTTTCCCTGGCGCCGCGTGTGATGCTTGTGGGTCGGCCATCCGCGCGGGCGCGGTGCGCCGGCGGACGGCAAGGAACGCCGCGCCGGCACGCGGTAATCCGTCGCTGGGCATCCGGTGGCGGCTCGTCTGGCCTTTCAAGCCCGCACCCGTGTTGACAGCTTTTGCGCTGCTACCTATACTGCCGCGTTCTGGTTTGCCGGCTTTCTAGCCGGCTTGCCTTTTCATAGTCTGGTTCCCGGTCTGGGCGGCAGCGCCCGGTCCCCGAGTCGAGCCTTCGCAGGTATTGCGAATTCCGTCGTCCGCCCCGGCATACGACGGTAGACGCATTCGCGCTGCTCGATCGCCGCGATTTCAGGCGCGAGTGCGCCACTGGAGACTGATTGCATGGCAACGATCAACCAATTGGTGCGCAAGCCCCGCAAGCGCAACGTCGCGAAGAGCAACGTTCCGGCGCTCGAGGCTTGCCCGCAGCGGCGCGGCGTCTGCACGCGCGTTTACACCACGACGCCAAAGAAGCCGAACTCGGCCCTGCGTAAGGTCGCCCGCGTGCGCCTCACCAATGGCTTTGAGGTCGCCTCCTACATCGGCGGCGAGGGCCACAACCTTCAGGAGCACTCGGTGGTCCTGATCCGCGGCGGCCGCGTCAAGGACCTTCCCGGCGTGCGCTACCACACCGTGCGCGGAACCCTGGACACCTCGGGTGTCGACAAGCGCCGCCAAGGTCGCTCCAAGTACGGCGCCAAGCGCCCGAAGACCTGAAGCCTGCATCCAGAACAACGCCGGAGCCTAGAAGACCATGCCCAGAAGACGCGTTGCCGCACGTCGCCAGATCCTGCCGGATCCCAAGCACGGGAGCGAGCTGCTTACCAAGTTCATCAACATGCTGATGGAAGACGGCAAGAAGTCCGTCGCCGAGCGCATCATCTACCACGCCCTGGAACAGGCCTCGCAGAAGAAGGGCGGCCAGCCGGTGGAGCTGCTCGAGCAGGCGATGGAGAACGTGCGTCCAGTCGTCGAGGTCAAGTCCCGGCGCGTCGGCGGTGCGACCTATCAGGTCCCGGTCGAGGTGCGGCCCTCGCGGCGCAACTCGTTGGCGATGCGCTGGCTGATCGATGCCGCGCGCAAGCGCTCCGAGAAGTCCATGGCGATGCGCCTGGCGGGTGAATTGATGGACGCTTCGGACTCTCGCGGCTCGGCCTACAAGAAGAAAGAAGACACCCATCGCATGGCAGAGGCCAACAAGGCCTTCTCCCATTACCGCTGGTAACGGCGCGCATCGCAATCCCAAACTGTAAGGGCGGAACAAGTCGTGGCACGCAGCACCCCAATCGAGCGCTATCGCAATCTCGGCATCATGGCGCACATCGACGCCGGCAAGACGACCACGACCGAGCGCGTGCTGTTCTACACCGGTGTATCGCACAAGATCGGTGAGGTGCACGACGGCGCCGCCACCATGGACTGGATGGAGCAGGAGCAGGAGCGCGGCATCACTATTACGTCCGCGGCGACTACCTGCTTCTGGAAGGGCATGGACATGGCCCGCCCGGAGCATCGTATCAACATCATCGATACGCCCGGACACGTCGACTTCACCATCGAGGTCGAGCGCTCGCTGCGGGTGCTCGACGGCGCGTGCGCCGTGTTCTGCGCCGTGGGCGGCGTCGAGCCGCAGTCCGAGACCGTATGGCGTCAGGCCGACAAGTACGGCGTGCCGCGGATCGCGTTCGTCAACAAGATGGACCGCATGGGCGCCAATTTCCTGCGCGTCGTGCAGCAGGTAAAGGATCGCCTCGGCGGCAACGCCGTCCCCATCCAATTGCCGATCGGGGCCGAGGAAGGCTTCAAGGGCGTGGTCGACCTGGTTCGCATGAAGGCCATCCTCTGGGACGAGGAGTCCAAGGGAATGACCTTCGAGCTGGTCGATGTCCCGGCGGATATGGCGGACGAGTGCGCCGAGTGGCGCGAGATGCTGGTCGAGGCCGCGGCCGAGGGCAGCGACGAGCTGATGGAGAAGTATCTCGAGGGCGAGGCCCTGACCGAGTCCGAGATCATGGCCGGACTGCGTGCGCGCACCCTGGCCGGCAAGATCGTCCCCATGATGTGCGGCTCGGCGTTCAAGAATAAGGGCGTGCAGGCGATGCTGGACGCGGTGATCGACTACATGCCGTCTCCCGTGGACGTGCCGCCGATTCAAGGCGTGCTCGACGACGCCGCGGAAACCGTGGCGGTGCGTCCGTCCTCCGACGAGGCACCCTTTGCGGCACTGGCGTTCAAGATCGCGACCGACCCGTTCGTCGGTACGCTGACCTTCTTCCGCGTCTACTCCGGCGTGCTGAAGTCCGGCGACACGATCTTCAACCCGATCAAGAGCAAGAAGGAGCGCATCGGCCGCATCCTGCAGATGCACGCCAACGATCGCCAGGAGATCAAGGAAGTCCGCGCCGGCGACATCGCCGCGGCGGTCGGCCTCAAAGACGTGACCACCGGCGACACCCTGTGCGATCTGAACAAGGTCATTACGCTCGAGCGCATGGAGTTCCCCGAGCCGGTGATATCGGTCGCGGTGGAGCCGAAGACCAAGAGCGATCAGGAGAAGATGGGCGTCGCGCTGTCGAAGCTGGCCCAGGAAGATCCGTCGTTTCGCGTGCGCACCGACGAGGAGTCGGGGCAGACCATCATCTCCGGTATGGGCGAGCTGCACCTGGAGATCATCGTCGATCGCATGCGCCGGGAGTTCAAGGTCGAGGCCAACGTCGGCGCGCCCCAGGTGGCGTATCGCGAGACCATCCGCGCGGCGGTCGACCACGAGAGCAAGTTCGTCCGCCAGTCGGGTGGTCGCGGCCAATACGGACACGTCTACCTACGGCTCGAGCCCCAAGTGGCCGGCACGGGTTACGAATTCGTGAATGCGATCGTCGGCGGTGTGGTTCCGAAGGAATATATCCCGGCGGTCGATAAGGGTATCCAGGAGGCGATGACCAGCGGTATCCTGGCCGGCTTCCCGATGGTCGACATCAAGGTCACCCTGTACGACGGCTCGTATCACGAGGTCGACTCCAGCGAGATGGCGTTCAAGATCGCCGGCTCCATGGGCCTCAAGGAAGGCTCGGCCAAGGCCAAGCCGGTGTTGCTCGAGCCCATCATGAAGGTCGAGGTGGTGACGCCCGAGGATTACATGGGCGACGTCATGGGCGACCTGAACAGTCGTCGCGGCATGGTGCAGGGCATGGAGGACGCCCCGGCGGGCAAGATCATCCGTGCCGAGGTGCCGCTGTCCGCCATGTTCGGTTATGCCACCGACCTGCGGTCCGCGACCCAGGGCCGGGCGACCTACAGCATGGAATTTTCCAAGTACACCGAGGTTCCCGCCAGTATTGCCGAGGCGGTTTCCAAGAAGCGCTAACAGAGATTGGGGTAGAGCGGGATGTCCAAGAGCAAATTCGAGCGTAAGAAGCCACACGTAAACGTTGGCACGATTGGTCACGTAGACCATGGGAAGACGACGTTGACGGCGGCGATCACGATGCACCAGGCGAAGAAATTCGGTGGTGAGGCGCGGGCCTAC
>JBGSTR010000232.1:0-2650 GCA_041736365.1 Chromatiaceae bacterium
GGGCGCCGGCAGTCCGCGCGGAGGCGGACGCGCCGGCACTGGGTCTTTCGGGATGATCAGAGTCGATTCACGACGCTAGTTGCACGATTCCGCAGGGCACAATCCGTTCACTGGCGCTTCCGACACCGAGTCAGCATTCCACTGGCAAGCCGCCCGGAGTACCTTATGCGTGTGACCCGCCCCACCGACACGGCCAAACAGCAGGCACGGCAACTTCTCGAGAAGCTGCCCGACGATGCGACGTGGGATGACGTGGTGTACGGGTTCGCAGTGCGCCGCTCCGTGGAGCGGGGGCTGGTCGATGCCGCCGAGGAGCGCGTCATGTCTTCAGAGCAGCTCAGGGCGGCGCTCGGCCTAGACTGACTGAGGCCGGCTGGTGCGCGTGCGGTATACCCACGAGGCGTTGCGCCGCCTTGCGGGGATTCGCCTCCTCATTGCCATCGACTCGCCGGTCGCAGCCGACGCTATCGTCAGGGCGATCATCGAGCGCGCCGAGTCCCTTTCAGGCTTTCCGCGACGCGGTCGAGTGGTCCCCGAGTACGCGCAGGATGACAACCGCGAACTTCTGGTGCACCCGTACCGGGTCATCTATCGCGCGGGTCTCGATGATGCGCTGGCTCTCTCTGTCATGCATGGGCACCAGTTGTTGCCGGGCGATCTGAGCGCCGAGTCAAAGGCGCTCTCTGGTACTACCTAGCGCGGGCGGAGGCGATTGAATCCGCGCGATCACGCCGGATTCGAATCGGGCTATTGGCCCGGCATAGCTTCAGAATCTGCCGTGGCCTCCTGCTTCCGGTGGACCCGGTTGCCCATGCGCGCGTACATTGCGGCCATGAAGAAGCCGCTGGCAGTTGGCGACGCCGCCATCGCGACGGTGTCGCGCCGAGGTCAGGCCACGATTCCGAGATCCGTACGCGACGCCGCCCGGATCAAGGCCGGCGATCGCATTCACTTCACGGTACTCCAGGACGGGACGATCCTGGTCCGCGCCAAGAACCGCAGTATCCATGACATCGCGGTCGAGCCGCCGCGCGGGCGACGGGTTCCCGTCGATGCCATGAATCGCTAGCGTGCGGAATCGGATCGTGAGCGCGATCGCCCAGGACGAGGAGGGTCTGGTGTCGCTGCCGGCCATCGAGGAAGCCTTGCACGTTTGTTCTGGCGCATCAGGGGCAGCCTGAGAACCCATCCGGGTCTTTGCTCGAGCGAAGGAACGTGAGATTGAACAAGCGAAAATGGATTCTGCTCGGTCCTCTGCTGATTCTTGCGTCGGTGTACGCGGCTCGCGCCATCATGGTCGCGACGGACGACCGGACGATCTCCGCTCTTGAGGTAGATCGCTCCGGATATCGGACGATCGCCATATTCGGCGCCAGCGGGACCGCGGGCGACGGAATCCTCGAGGCGGCACTCGCGGATCCAGATATCGAGAAAATCCATGTCGTCACGCGCCGCGCGACACCGCGTATAGACCAGGGGGTCGCATCGGGCAAGGTGCAGATGATCCTGCATGCGGAATACACCGACTACACCGCGGTACGTGACCGGCTTGTCGATGCCGATGCCGTGTTCTGGGCGCTGGGTACCAGTTCCCTCGGGGTCGATGAGGACACGTACGCCAGGATCCATGTTGAGTTTCCGATGCGTTTCGTCGAGGCGTGGGTCGACGTGAGCAACAGGCCCGACAAGACTTTTCACTACCTCAGTTCGAGCGATATCTCGGAGGACTCCGGCAGCATGTGGGCGCGCCAGAAGGTTCGTGCCGAGAAATCACTGGCTGCCTTCGCTGGGGGTCGCGCGCTGAAAGTCATCGCGTACCGGCCCGACTACATCGGGCCGACGCGAGACGAGGCTCATGTCGGGCAGGACCTGCTGTACGGGTTCTTTCGGCCGGTCGGCGCGGCCGTTCGAGCCAGGGAGATTGGCCAGGCGATGATCGAGGTCTCTGCTCGTGCAGCGGACTTCAAGAATGGCGACAAGCTCGGGACGGCCAGCATCACCCGATACAGCGACGCCTACGAGCGACGCCAGCGACGGTGATCGTGATCTGGCAGCCATCGTCTCGTTGGCAGGCGGCTCGCCGCTGGCGACCCTGTCACCCGTGGTCTCGGCCTGGGCGTGAGCGCCGCCAGCCGCTTATCCCCCTGCCATCTTCGGCATGTACTCCGGCTTGACGACGTTCTTCCAGTTCTCCCGCACGCGATCGGGCAGGACGAGCTGCTCGTCGACGGCGTGGAAGATGACGTTCATGCACTCGGCCTTGTCCAGGCACTCGCGTGTCAGGCGCGCGAGACCGTCCCGCGAGACGGCGCCGACGACGGTGCGGTCCCGGGTCAGCTTCGCCTGGCCCGACTCCTTGAACTGCGCCGGCATCAGCGAGAGGTGGCGGATGATGGTGTAGGGCACGCCGCTCGCGATCAGGATCTCCTCGGCCACAGTTTTCGAGGCAATCGCCTCGCGCTGGACCTTGAAGGCCTTCTCGACGTTGATCAGGGCGGCGCTGTCGCCGGCGCCGATCGCCCCATGCAGGATCATCTGGCGGACGCCGGTGGCGGCGGCCCACTTGGAGACGATGCGCTGGCTCTTCTCGTAGAAGTCCTGCGGTCCATCGAAGGGGGCGTTCGAGGCATCCACCACGGCGCGATACGCC